>NZ_JAMPNZ010000013.1:0-42891 GCF_028479625.1 Providencia sp. PROV197 | reverse complement strand
GGCTAGCAAAACCATCCCTATGAGCATACACAAGTATGTGATTAGGGTGGATTTGTGCTGCCAACACCGCTACAGCTCAAAGTATGACGGGTAATTGGGATTAAAGCATTGGTTTGCCGTAATCCATTGGAGACAAATCAAAATACTTAGCGACTGTCTGACCAATATCTGCGAACGTTTCGCGGTGACCTAATGAACCTGGTTTCACTTTTGGTCCATAAACCAGAACAGGAATGTGCTCACGAGTATGGTCAGTTCCTGGCCAAGTTGGGTCACAACCGTGGTCAGCAGTTAAAATCAGAATGTCATCTTCTTTAACCAGTTTCATTAATTCAGGTAAGCGACGGTCAAATAATTCGAGTGCTGCGGCATAGCCAGCAACATCACGGCGGTGGCCGTAAGCTGAGTCAAAGTCAACAAAGTTAGTGAATACGATGGTGTTATCACCCGCCAGTTTCATTTCTTCTACTGTTGCATCAAACAGTGCATCGATACCTGTTGCTTTGATTTTCTTAGTGATACCAACGTGCGCATAAATATCCGCAATTTTGCCGATAGAAACGACTTCACCTTGTTTCTCATCCACTAATTTTTTCAGTACAGTTGGTGCTGGTGGCTCAACCGCTAAATCGTGACGGTTGCCTGTACGCGAGAAGTTACCTGCTTTATCACCCACAAATGGACGCGCGATAACACGACCAATGTTATAACCACCTTTGGTTAACTCTTCACGGGCGATTTCGCACAGCTCATACAGTTTGTCTAAGCCATACGTTTCTTCGTGGCACGCAATTTGGAATACAGAGTCTGCAGAAGTATAGAAAATTGGTTTCCCAGTTTTCATGTGCTCTTCACCCAGTTGGTCTAGGATGACAGTACCAGATGAATGGCAGTTACCTAAGTAGCCTGGCAGGTTGGCTTTTTTAACTAAAGTATCTAGCAGTTCTTGTGGAAAGCTGTTTTCTTCGTCAGAGAAATATCCCCAATCGAATAACACAGGCACACCTGCGATTTCCCAGTGGCCTGATGGGGTATCTTTACCAGAAGAAATCTCGCTTGCGTAACCATATGCACCGATAATTTCAGCATTAGGATCAAGACCCGCAGGGAATGAACCGCTTGATTCTTCTCCTGCTTTACCTAAACCTAATTTTGTTAAATTAGGTAAATGCAGAGGCCCTTTACGACCAATATCCGCTTCGCCGCGTGCACAAGCATCTGCAATGTGACCCAATGTATTTGAGCCTTCATCACCAAATTTATGTGCATCGTGTGCAGCGCCGATCCCAAAGGAATCCAAAACCATAATAAATGTGCGTTTCATATTTTTCTCCTGCGGTATTTATTAGAACGATATACCACTAAAATCTATTTGTATTACTCGCTGATTTGGCGATAAACCATCGGCGTTTGCTCTGGGGAATTTTCACCAATTACCATTGCTGCGCGCACTTCTTTTGCCGCTTCTTCCCATGCTTTTTCACTGTTTGCATGGATAATTGCCAATGGTGTTTGTGTATCCACTTTCGCGCCGAGTGCCGCGATATCACTCAAACCAACACTGTAGTCAATTGGGTCAGTTGCTTTACGGCGACCGCCGCCTAATGTCACAACGGACATCCCCAATGCACGCGTATCCATTTGCGTGATAATACCGTCTTTCGGTGCATAAACTGCTTTGCTCAGCACAGCAGTTGGTAGGTATTTGTCATAATTTTCAACAAAATCTGCTGGGCCTTTTTGTGCTGCAACCATACGACCAAACACTTCTGCCGCTTTACCGTTATCCAGCACCGCTTGCAGTTTTTGGCGAGCCTCTTCACGAGTAGCCGCTAACGAACCTGAAACCAGCATTTCCACACAAAGTGCCATTGTCACTTCATACAGACGCGGGTTGCGGTATTCGCCAGTTAAGAATTGCACTGCTTCGCGCACTTCAACCGCATTACCCGCACTGGACGCCAATACTTCGTTCATGTCGGTTAACAATGCCGTCGTTTTACATCCTGCGCCATTTGCCACTTTGACAATTGACTCTGCCAGTTCTTCTGATTTCTCATAGGTTGGCATAAATGCACCAGAGCCGACTTTTACGTCCATAACTAAGGCATCAAGGCCTTCAGCCAGTTTTTTACCTAAAATGGATGCCGTAATCAGCGGAATCGAGTCAACTGTTGCAGTAATATCACGGGTTGCATAAAAACGTTTATCTGCTGGCGCTAATGAATTGGTTTGCCCAATAATTGCCACACCCACATCTTTAATAATGTCACGGAAACGAACATCATCAGGAAAGATGTCGAAATTAGGAATAGCTTCCAGCTTATCCAACGTACCACCTGTATGACCCAGACCACGGCCTGAAATCATAGGGACATAACCGCCGCATGCAGCGACCATTGGGCCTAGCATCAGCGAAGTCACATCACCAACACCGCCTGTAGAGTGCTTGTCCACCAACGGGCCGTTAAGGTTGAGTGATTTCCAATTCAGCACCGTTCCTGAATCACGCATAGCCAGCGTCAGTGCAACACGCTCAGGCATCGTCATATCGTTAAAATAGATGGTCATTGCCAGTGCAGCAATTTGACCTTCCGAAACAGAATTATCACGAACACCATTGATAAAAAAGCGAATTTCCTCTTCGCTTAATGGTTTACCATCGCGTTTTTTACGAATAATTTCTTGTGCCAGAAACACGATATACTCCTTTAAAGTCGAATTTATCGGCTAACAATAATGCGAAAATTAATAACTGCTGCTTGATTTTTTAACGTCGTAACCCAGCGTGTTTAATAAATTTGCTAATAAGCTTGATGCGCCAAAACGGAAGTGGCGGCTATCAGCCCAATTGTCACCTAAAATTCGGCCTGCTAATGCTAAGTAATCAGCCGCTTCTTCTGCGGTACGTACACCACCAGCAGGTTTGAAACCAACGGTTTTTGCAACGCCCATATCACTGATGACTTGCATCATGATTTCTGCACTTTCTAATGTTGCGTTAACAGGGACTTTGCCTGTTGAGGTTTTGATAAAGTCAGCACCTGCTTTAATTGAAATTTCAGACGCTTTACGAATTAACGCAGCATCTTTTAATTCACCCGTTTCAATGATCACTTTCAGTAACACATTGGCAGCTGCACATGCGTCTTTACACGCTTTGACTAAATCAAAACCAATTTGCTCATTGCCTGCGATCAGCGCACGGTATGGGAATACAACGTCAACTTCATCCGCACCATAAGCGATAGCGGCTTTAGTTTCTGCTAATGCGATTTCAATATCATCATTACCGTGTGGGAAGTTGGTTACGGTCGCGATGCGAACGTCAGGCGTACCTTGCTCACGCAAAGTTTTACGCGCAATTGGAATAAAACGAGGGTAGATACAAATTGCCGCTGTGTTGCCAGCAGGGCTTTTGGCTTGATGGCATAATGCGATCACTTTTGCATCAGTGTCGTCATCATTCAATGTGGTTAAATCCATCAGGGTCAGCGCGCGTTGTGCGGCTGCTTTTAAATCAGTCATATAACTCTCCAACGTTATTAATTCTTCAGAACGACACGTTCTTTGTTGGCGAGCGGGCTTGGTTCCTTAAAGATGCCAGCCGGATGCTTCCGAACTGAGCAGCTGAGTTCCTTCTCACCGCACGATGCCCTAGAGTCATTCGACTCTGAGAACTAGCAGTTCCATTAGCAGCTTACTAGTGTCTATTTGACCATGGAACAGCGTCACTTTATGTGCTACAAATCACATTAATCGACTGAATGTTACATTATTAAATATAATTATGTGAATAAGATCTCATTATACCCGATCTATCTGTTAATTTATTCACTCAAATGGCTTTTCTAACCTTAAACAATCATTAATTGACTAAGTTAAGAATAGTTGAAATTCTGCCTTTGAATATAAAAGATAGCAAAAGAATATAACCGATAAAAATAAAAGCGAAAGAGCTACACCCTTCCGCTTCTATAGTGAACAGGCTGAATAAACCTGCCTAAAATCTTACACGATGCTTTATGCTACCGCGGCTGCCCCCAAGGTCAAGAAGAAGCCAGCAATAGTCGCACTCATTAAGTTAGACAATGTTCCTGCCATGACAGCTTTCATGCCAAGACGCGCAACGTCGCCACGGCGATTTGGTGCCATTCCGCCTAAACCACCCAGCAAAATTGCCACTGACGATAAGTTCGCAAAACCACACAATGCGAATGAAATAATGGCTTTTGTATGATCAGACAGTACTTGCTTACCTGCCGCAATCACTTCTGCATCGGCCTTCATGTATTCACCGAAATTCATGAAGGCAACAAATTCATTCACAACAATTTTTTGACCAATAAATGAGCCCGCAATAGTGGCTTCACTCCACGGCACACCAATTAAGTAAGCGATAGGCGCAAACAACCAACCTAATAGCAACTCAAGGGACAGCTGAGGATAATCAAACCAGCCACCAATACCACCTAAAATACCGTTGATTAATGCAATCAATGCAATGAACGCTAATAACATTGCGCCAACATTCAATGCTAATTGCATCCCTGACGATGCTCCCGCTGCTGCGGCATCAATAATATTTGCAGGACGTTCATCTTCTGCAACTAAATCAGTCGCGTTAACTCTATCGCGCGCATCTTCTGTTTCAGGAACCATCAGTTTTGCGAATAACAGACCACCAGGTGCTGCCATAAATGATGCAGCAATCAAGTATTCCATTGGCACGCCCATTTGTGCGTAACCCGCTAACACAGAACCCGCCACTGACGCTAAACCACCACACATAATCGCAAACAGTTCAGAAGTGGTCATGGTTGCAATATAAGGACGAACAACTAAAGGTGCTTCAGTTTGACCCACGAAAATGTTCGCCGTCGCAGATAAGGACTCAGTTCGTGATGTACCAAGAACTTTCTGTAAACCGCCACCCAATACTTTAATCACCAACTGCATGATACCTAAGTAATAAAGTACAGCGATCAACGATGAGAAAAACACAATGATAGGCAGAACGCGAAAAGCAAAAATAAAGCCGCCACCGCCAAATAATTCAAACATTTTGTCGGACACTAAGCCGCCAAAAATAAAGCTCATACCATCTTGACCATATCCGATGACTTTAGAAACACCATCAGACATCCCTTGTAGCACGCTGCGCCCAGCAGGGACATATAACACTAATGCGCCGATTGCCAACTGGATAATAAAAGCACCACCTACAGTGCGAAGTCTTATCGCTCGGCGATTGCTAGAAAATAGGATAGCTATCGCGATGAGTACCGCCATTCCTATAATACTCATAATGAGTTGCATGGAAGGATCCCTGTTCACTTGATTCTAGGTTGATATATAAGGAAACGTGTAAGTCGCCTTGTCTCTTTGTGTGATGATTATACCTAGTCATCATGAATAACTCGCAATGTTCATCACAAATACGAGGTGCAAGAAACACTGAAAATTCAAATAATGTGATAAAAATCACAAAACTGAGTCAGTTTTATCTGGAAAGGCCCTAAAGGTGCCATAAGTCGTAGTAAAAGCTGAATGGATTAAATCAGATGGGAAACAGATTTATATAAGTATTACTTATCGTTTTAACTGTTTTTACTTTGTCAGATTAAATAACGACAGGCTATTATTGTAAAGTTGTTGAGCGATTTCTTCTGGAGATTCGTGGCGAAGCTCACAAAATGAACGAAAAACCCACTCAAGACGCTCTGGCCGATTGGGCTCTCCCTGGAAACCTGAAACAGGCATATCTGGCGCATCAGTTTCAAACAATAATGATGTGAGTGGTAATTGCGACATCACATAGCGAGTTTTATTAGCGCGCTTATAGGTTATCGTTCCCCCTACACCAATATAATAACCAAGTTTAACAAAAGCTTGAGCTTGGGATAAGCTCCCCGAAAAACCATGTACCACACCGCGAGCAGGCACATCAATACGGCGCAATATCGCTGCTAGTGGGTCATGCGTTTTGCGGGAATGCAAAATGACAGGTAAATCAAACTGCTTTGCCAGCTTAAGTTGCGCGATTAACAATTGCTGTTGGCGCTCAAACTGCGGGTTTGGCATGTATAGATCGAGTCCAATTTCCCCTACTGCCACGCAGTTTTTATTTTTCTGCTGAAGGTAATCCACTAATACATCAAAATGTGCATCTTGATACTGACTGATATACAGAGGATGAAACCCCATCGCTGCATGCAATTGTGGGTATTGCTGTGCCAATTGCCATACACGAGCGAAGTTATCTAAACTCACCGTAGGAATAACAATCTGTTCTACGCCACTTTGTTGTGCAAGGTGCAAGCTTTCGCTAAGCGCATCACTAAAAGGCGGAAAATCAAAATGACAGTGTGTATCAATAAATTGGGGTTTATCCATTACGATTTTCATTCACTGGCAATATAATTGAAGGTGTCTCAACAAGCTCTGGCACTAAGTCTTCAGGCACTGATGCATTTTGCTCTGAAGGTTCGATATCAATCTCAAGGGGATTGAGTTCCATCTTCCGCGCCAAAGTGCGACTGAAGCTGTTTTGACTCTGATTAAACCCTGCACCAAGAGCAGCAATGAAATAACGCCCACAACGTCGCCCTGTATGATAGTCTTCATTTAAGGAAGAGACTTTACTCCCCAACGCACTACTTTTTAGCGGAACAGGTGGGTAAATTTCGAAAACTTGCACATCTTTAGGCGGATTTTCAATAAATTCTTGCGTCTTACGATAGCTTTTCAGATGCACTTTCAACATCGCCGCCATGCGCTGTAATCCGTTATTCTCACCTTCCAACCAGCGCGTCATTCTTTTCACCCATTCAGGGGTGAAATACATTTGGGATGGCACAGTACGGATCACCACAATTGTTTCAGCCCCGCGTCGGTAGGCTTCTTCAACAGGGATTGCCGCACTAATCCCACCATCGTGGTATAACGTGCCATCAAATTCAACGCCTTCGCGGTAGAACCCAGGGATTGCACTCGATGCACGAATAATATCCAGCCAAGTATCTGCATTGGGTTGTAAAAACTCAGCAGAAAAATTATCACTACGGCTAGCCCCCATATAAAATTCACGGCCTGAATCCAAGAGATCCAGCCCCGCTTCCATTCTCAAAGGGAACTCTTTTGCTGTGGTTTCTATCAACCAATCGAGGTCAATGAGGTGACCCCCACGGATAAAACGTAGTGGATTAAAAAACGCAGAATTGGTGGTATAACGGGTGATCACACGGCGAGCGTAGCCTGCTTGCCCGCAAATATAAGCAGACAAATTTTGCGCCCCTGCGGAGGTACCAATCATTAAATCAAATGGATTAAAGTCAGAAATCAGAAACTCGTCCAGTACACCCGCAGTAAAAATCCCTCGCTGCCCGCCACCTTCACAAATCAATGCGGTTTTTCCTGAGTTGATATTATCTAAAAATGCGAGAGGCTCAATAGTGCCTAAAGTGACTGAAACGTGTTTTCCCATAATACACCTGAATGAATTGAATAGCGTTCATGACTCAAAAACAGAATGAGCTTCCCTTTGAAAGCTCATTCTATCGGCATTGTACAATAAACATTCATCAATTCGGGCTATTGAGACATTTATTTACAGATTAGTTAGCAAGCACTAATCCATTTTGCACAGATTTCACGCCATTAACGCGGGAAGCGACCTGCGTAATTTTATCGATTTGGTCAGCTGATTTCACAAAACCCGAGAGATAGACTACACCGTTAACAGTTTTGACGGATACACTATTGCTGGAAATTCCCTTGGTGCCCAGTAATTTTCCTTTCACATCTGCAGTAATTGCCGAATCATCAATGTATTCGCCCGTATTTTTTGCGCCGCTAGAAATAGCATTCCCCGTATCTTTACCTGCCATTTCAACGGTTTTGGCCGCACTGTCCCACGTTTCAGAAGCTTGTTTTTTCAGCGCGCCGTCTGATGATGAGCTGCATGCAGTGAGTGCAAAGCTCAATCCAATAGCAGTAAAACTACTTAATAGCATTGCCTTTTTCATAGGAACCTTCCTTTCACTGTGGTAAACGAGTTAACGTTACTAGCCTAAGTAAAAAAACAGAAAAAATAAAGTGGTTCAAGGGTAAAGACAGAATATTCTTGATGAAATAGTTTTAAAGATAGGAAAAGGCTCTCTAAAAGAGCATCAGGAAGAGATAACCCGCTACTTCATGATGAAATAGCGGGTTAAAAACAAGACTAGTGCTCGCGTGTTTTACGGAACCGAACGTCTGGGTAACGTTCGCTGGTCAGGTTGAGGTTCACCATCGTTGGTGCGATATACGATAAGTTATCACCGCCATCAAGGGCTAAGTTTTGCTCATTTTTGCGCTTAAATTCTTCGAATTTCTTCGCATCATCGCACTCAACCCAACGTGCCGTTGAAACGTTAACAGCTTCGTAAATCGCTTCAACGTTGTATTCACTTTTCAGGCGCGAAACGACCACGTCAAACTGTAGTACCCCTACCGCACCGACGATTAAATCGTTATTGGTTAATGGACGGAACACCTGCACCGCACCTTCTTCAGACAACTGAACCAGCCCTTTCAGCAGCTGTTTTTGCTTCAGTGGATCACGTAAACGAATGCGACGGAACAGCTCTGGTGCAAAGTTCGGGATACCCGTGAATTTGAGTTCTTCACCTTGGGTGAACGTATCACCAATTTGAATCGTCCCGTGGTTATGCAAACCAATGATATCCCCAGCGTAGGCATTTTCGACCTGAGAACGATCCCCTGCCATAAAGGTTAATGCATCGGAAATTACCACGTCTTTTTTGATTCGCACTTGGCGTAACTTCATTCCTTTTTCGTAGGTGCCTGAAACAATACGCATAAACGCAACGCGGTCACGGTGTTTCGGGTCCATATTAGCTTGGATTTTAAAGACGAAGCCCGTGAATTTTTCTTCTGTGGCTTCAACTTCACGCACGTCAGTTTGGCGGGCTTGTGGTGCTGGCGCCCATTCGACCAAGCCGTCTAACATGTGGTCAACACCAAAGTTACCTAATGCGGTACCGAAGAAAACAGGGGTCAATTCCCCTTCTAAAAACGCATCATGGTCAAATTCGTGGGAAGCGCCTTGAACTAGCTCTAACTCATCACGCAATTGTGCAGCCAATTCATCACCCACCGCCGCATCTAAATCAGGGTTATTTAACCCTTTGATGATACGAACTTCTTGAATTGTATGACCTTGACCTGTTTGGTAAAGAATCGTCTCATCACGCAGTAAATGATAAACCCCCTTGAATAACTTACCGCAACCAATAGGCCAAGTGATTGGACAACAAGCAATTTTCAGCTCATTTTCCACTTCATCCAGTAGTTCCATTGGATCACGAATATCACGGTCGAGTTTATTCATGAAAGTCAGAATTGGCGTGTCACGCAGACGGGTAACTTCCATCAGTTTACGAGTACGATCCTCAACCCCTTTACCAGAGTCAATAACCATTAAGCAACAGTCAACAGCAGTTAACGTACGATAGGTATCTTCAGAGAAGTCTTCGTGCCCTGGGGTATCCAGTAAGTTAACTAAGCAATCATTGTACGGAAACTGCATCACAGATGTGGTAATCGAAATACCACGCTGTTTTTCCATTTCCATCCAGTCGGATTTTGCATGCTGATTGGAGCCACGGCCTTTTACTGTACCTGCACGTTGAATAGCGTGCCCGAACAGCAATACTTTTTCTGTAATCGTGGTTTTACCCGCATCGGGGTGAGAGATGATAGCAAACGTTCTACGCGTGCTAACTTCCTGTAGAAAATTCTGATCTGTCATTTAACCGTTCTTTTCGTCTGAATACAGATTTATAGTGGCACGCGTCTTAGCTTAATGTAGCATTTAGCGGTGCAAATCCGTCTTGTTAAACATAATTGGCGGATATTTTCGCAGATCTTGGGGGTATTAACAATCAAAGCATCGAGGTATGACAAAAACAATACCCCGATGAGACATAAAAATGACTTAAATAACGAACGGATTACGACAAAATCAATTGAGTGATTTCATCGCCTAACGCCTGAGTACTTGCATTACCGCCCATATCACGGGTTAAGTGACGGCGCTCTTTGATCGCCGTTTCCACCGCAACCATAATGCTATCGTGCATTTCAGGGCAACCTAAGTGTTGCATCATCATCGCTGCCGCCCAAATCGTCCCTATTGGATTAGCAATATTTAACCCTGCAATGTCAGGGGCTGAGCCATGGACTGGCTCAAACATCGATGGGAAGTCTTTTTCTGGGTTGATATTGGCAGACGGTGCAATCGCAATGGTCCCTGTACAAGCAGGGCCTAAATCAGACAAAATATCCCCAAATAAATTTGACCCAACAATCACATCGTAAAACTCTGGCATACGCACTAAGTTTGCCGCAAAAATATCAATGTGAAATTGATCGACTTTAATCTCTGGGTAGTGTTTTGCCATTTCTGCCACGCGGCTATCCCAATACGGCATGGAGTGGAATAATCCGTTAGATTTAGTGGCTGAACTCAGGTGTTTTTTCTCACGAGTTTGTGCTAATTCAAACGCATATTTTAAAATGCGGTCAGTGCCTTTGCGGGTAAAAATACTTTGTTGCAGCACCATTTCATCTTCAGTGCCTTCATATTGAATACCACCAATAGCAGAGTATTCTCCTTCTACGTTTTCACGCACCACATAAAAATCAATATCCCCTGGTTTTTTATCCGCCAGTGGACATTTGATCCCATCAAATAAGCGAACTGGGCGCAGGTTAACATACTGGTTAAATGCACGGCGAATAGGCAACAATAAACCCCATAACGAAATATGGTCTGGTACACCAGGGAAACCTACAGCACCAAGAAAAATCGCATCAAACTTTTTCAGTTGTTCTAAACCGTCTTCTGGCATCATACGCCCAGTGCGGTGATAGGTTTCACATGACCAATCAAATTGTGTAAAGTTGAGTTTTACATTGTGTTTGCTTGCTGCGGCTTGTAAAACTTTTAACCCCTCGGGGATCACTTCCGTACCAATGCCATCGCCAGGAATAACCGCTATGTTGAATTGTGACATGGTGAAAACCTCTGATAAATGAATTAGGTGTGTTTTTCTCCAGTTTAGGGATTGCTGTGATAAAGTATAGACATGAACTGTAATCCTTAGGTTTACAAACTATGAACAAGCTCCCTGCGTTAGAGGACATTCGCGTTTTTGTCACTGTCGCCCACTTAATGAGTTTTTCTCAAGCGGCAGCACAGCTATTGGTTTCACCCGCCTATATTTCTAAACGAATCAAACTGTTGGAAGAAAATCTTGGGCAAACGCTATTTTTTCGAAGTGCACGCTCAATTAAGCTCACGCATGAAGGACAAATTATTCTACGCAGCAGCGAATTGATGTTAGCGGAACTTGAACATATGCAAGAAACGCTCAATGCTTGCCGTGAAGAAATCCGTGGTACACTGCGGATCAGTTGTAGCACAGGGTTTGGCAGCACTTATATCAATCCGTTTATCCTATCATTACGCGCTCAGTATCCTTTATTAGCTATCGACCTGACGTTAACAGATAAATCCGTCGATATTATTAATGAAAACATTGATGTGGATATTTGTATCGGAGGCACTATCTCCGATCAGTTTATTGCACGGCGTATCGCTGCCAATCAACGCATACTCTGTGCCGCACCTCGCTATTTAGAAAAAAATGGCTATCCAGTATATCCACAAGAACTTGAACAAAAACATTCTTGTATTGCGATTAAAGAACGCAATCAAGCCCCCGCGGTGTGGAAATTAGCCCACAACCAAGAAAGTATGACCGTTAGCCCAAACAGTCAACTCACCGTGAATAATGGTGAGGTTGCAAAGCAATGGTGTTTAAGTGGGGAAGGCATCCTACTGCGATCATTGTGGAGCGTCTTGCCAGAATTAGAATCTGGACAGTTAGTGCGTGTTCTCCCAGAATGGTACCAAACCGCAGATGTTTATGCCGTTTATTCGAGAAGTATTCGAACAAGTGCTAATCTTAGAGTTTTCATTGAAAATCTCGAACAATACCTTGCGACCCATTTGCAAAATGGATTTATGGCAACACCTTCAGTAAAGGTTGATAGCAATTGATGACAGAAACTGAGACATTCAAAGAACGTTTATTAAAATTACTCAAACAAAAGAAAATGAGCCAACTTAAGGCGGCACAAGCCCTTGGCGTCTCCCGAACCGCCGTCAATAAGTGGACAAAAGGTGGTATGATCGACGAAGACAACCTTGATAAATTGGCAACGTTACTGGATGTCGATAAAATTTGGTTAAAATACGGCGAATATACGAACAACCAAATCACGGTCACCAATGCAGGGGTGATGCGTAACATCAACGAAGTGCACCTGCAAGAATCTGCCGATATCGTAACGTGGGAGTGGGATTTGCTCACAGGGGAATTGAACTACTCAGATAATGTCGAAGCCGTTTATGGCATTAAAATTACGACTAATGAAGATTTTTGGGCATTGATGGCGCCTGAGTCCAAAGAGAAGCTGGTGAATGGTTACTCAAAAATCATTCGTGAAGGCGGTGCCCATGAGATGGATTTTAAAATTAACTGGGAAGGCGAGTACCGTTGGATCACTTCTCGCGCCACAGGGGTTAAAGGGCCAAATGGTAAAGTCACTAAATTGGTTGGGATCAGCCTTGATAATACCGAACGCAAGAATAGCGAATTACGCCTACGAAAAATTAAGTGCTATTTTGATGTTTTACTCTCCCACTTCAATTACTTAGTCGCTTTCACTGACAAAGCTGGTGAAATTCTTGCCAGTAACTTAAGTAGCCAATCCACTGAAATTGACTACCTCGAACTGCAACGTTTATTGTATCAACTCATCATTAATCACAAAACATGGCTAGAAGAAGTGTGCCAAACAGGCCGTGGACAAATTGTGTTTCAAGATAAACAAATTACTGCATATCAACATTTTAATGATGAAAACCAACCCTTTTTGATGTTTGAACTCAAACCAATTTAATACTCCCCCCACAAACAACGGTGGGGGAATGAATTTATAAATCAAGTACTAAACGCTTACTTCTTGCCCTAGATACGCATAACATCATGGTTTTTTGCTCTGCTTTCTCATCGTCATCTAAATAGTGGTCACGATGATCAGCTTCGCCTTCAAGGATAGCGGTTTCGCAGGTTCCGCAAACCCCATTACGACATAAACATTCCACATTGATGCGCTTATCCAATTCAATGGCCTGTAAAATAGATATATCTTTGCCAACTCCTAAGCTAAAGCCTGAACGTTGAAAGTAAACTTCGAAAGAATCCCCTTCACTGGCGACTTCACCAAAGTTTTCAAAATGTACCTGTGATCCCCCTAAGTATTGGTTACCTTTTTCAATCACCTCATTAATTAATGATTGAGGGCCGCACACGTACACATGGCTAGACGAAGGTTGGGACTGAATCAATTGCTCGACAGACATCCTCTGCCCTTGGCTGCCATCATAAAGGTGCAAGCGTGAGCCAATACGCTCTTGTAAATGCTCGACAAACGCAGCGGTTTTCACATCGCGAAAGCAATAATGTAACTCAAAGTCCATACCGCCTTGCTCTAATTCATACAAATAAGACAAAAACGGTGTGATACCGATCCCCCCAGCAATTAGCAAGTGCTTACACTGGTTATCCTGTTCAAGGGAAAAAAAATTTTGAGCAGGTGAAAGATGAATACAATCGCCAACAGACAGCTGCTCATGCATAAATGCCGATCCACCTTTCGAGTTTTCATCACGCAAAACAGAAATACAGTAACTGCCTCTATGTTTTGGGTCGCTAATCAGCGAATAAGCGCGCTGTAAGCCCGTTTGCTCCCCCATGTATACAGTGACATGACTGCCTGCACTAAAAGGCAAGAAATTTCCCTCTTGGGCAACAAATTCAAACATTTTAACGGTTGAACTCACTTGTTCGATTCGGCTGACATTCACTGCAATTTTTTCTTGGCTCATCACCGCGTCCCTCTTATTCGCCGACATCTAAGCACAGGTATTTGATACTTAAGTAGTCTTCAATACCATATCGAGACCCTTCTTTACCTAGCCCTGATTGTTTAACCCCACCAAATGGTGCCACTTCATTAGAAATCAACCCTGTATTGATCCCCACCATGCCACTTTGCAGTTTTTCAGCGACGCGATAAACACGGTTCACATTACGGGAGAAGAAGTAAGCCGCGAGTCCATAAATGGTATTATTTGCTCGCGTAATAACTTCATTTTCATCAGTAAAGCGGATCAACGTTGCGATAGGTCCAAAGATTTCCTCGTGCACAATGTCCATCGAATCATCAACATCCACCAGAACTTTTGGATTGAAAAAATGACCTTGCTCTTTGATTTCATTTCCCAATACCAACTGTTTTGCACCTTTTGCCAATGCGTCTTGCAATAGTGCATTCATGCCTTCAATAGCCCGCGTGGTAATCATTGGTCCAATATCTGTACCAACATCCGCCCCGTTCCCAACTTTCAACTTGGCGACTTCTGCAACAAACTTGGTCTTAAATTCGTCGAAAATAGCATCATGAAGGTAGAAACGGTTGACGCAAACACAGGTTTGGCCGCCATTACGGAATTTCGCTTGAACTGCACTGCTCACCGCTTTATCAATGTCCGCATCCTCGAACACAATAAACGGTGCATTACCGCCAAGCTCTAACGACGTTTTCTTGATGGTTGATGCACATTGTTCTGATAGCACACGACCGACTTGTGTTGAACCTGTAAATGAAAACTTGCTGATAAGCTCATGTTTTGTCAGCCTTTCCCCTAAAACTCGAGAATCCCCAGTGATGACGTTAAATATCCCTGCTGGAATACCGGCTTCATCCGCCAGCTGCGCTAATGCGAGAGCAGTAAAAGGTGTTTCTGTTGCAGGCTTAATAATGATGCTACAACCCGCGGCCAAAGCGGGGGCGGCTTTTCGCGTGATCATCGCCGCTGGGAAATTCCACGGCGTGATAGCGCTACAGACACCAATCGGCTGTTTTATCGTTGAAATACGGTTGCTACCAACAGTTTGGGGGATGGTTTCCCCATACACACGCTTACCTTCTTCCGCAAACCACTCAATAAAAGAGGCTGCATAGCGAATTTCTCCTTTAGCTTCGTGCAGCGGCTTACCTTGTTCGAGGGTCATGATCAGGCCAAGATCATCAACATTGGCTTCGATCAACTCAAACCAACGGCGTAAAATGATCGAACGTGCTTTCGCGGTCAATTGTTTCCAACTTTCCATTGCACCGTAAGCCTGTTCAATAGCGTCATCCACTTGTGCTACCGTTAGGCTGGGAATAGTCCCCAGCACAGATTGGTCAGCAGGATTCGTCACAGAAATTTTTTTATCTGAATCAACCCATTGCCCATTAATATAACAAGACTGACGAAAAAGCGTCGGGTGAGTGACTGTCTGCATATGTGACGGCTCCTTTCATTATTCTTCGGTATGTGCACCAGCAACAATTTTGTGGAAATGCGCCACACCGTGCTCACTGATCCCACTGCGTTGTCTGTCGGCCATAATGCGTCCTTGACCACGGTAGCCCCGCGATCTCAGCCCTTTTTGAACACTTTCAACTAAGCGCAAATCTTCTGGGCGGAACACGGTGCGATACCATTCCACTAAGTTTTTCTGGTACTCAGTCAATTCTTCATTAAGGAAATAAATATCATAGTGTTGCAAGGTCTCCCCAGCGTTCACAGGGAACTCATAGATAACCGTCATGAAGTCTCCTCCTGGCGGCATATTGAACATGGTGCTTGGCCAAATCCAAAAACCAAAGAAGCGCGGGTCTAAAACGGATTCATCAAACTGATAAGAAGATTCAGACGGTTTTGCTTTACCAATTTGTACCGTCCAATTATCCAGAAGTTGGTGCTCGTAAACATTCACATCCACAGAACTGGCGAAACTGACGTGGTTGGTAGGGCAGTGATAGCATTCAATATAGTTATCAACAATGGTCTTCCAGTTAGCTGGCGTATGACTAACAAAACGTGCTGCCAATTTTAAATCGCTAATCACCGCACAAGCTTCTTGCATTTTTTCAGCGAGGCCAGGTAATTGCTCTTCGATCGGTTGCGGCTCACCCACGGTCATATTCACATAAATAAACCCTGCATGTTCAATCACATGAAAGCTGCTAAGTGACATCGCATCAGACTCAAAGTTATTCACATTTTCACAGTTTGTCGCATGCGCTAACTGACCATCGAGTTTGAAAGCCCACGCATGGTAAGGGCAAGTAATTACATTTTTAACTTTACCGCTATCACCGCTAATTAATTGGTGACCACGATGTGGGCACACATTATAAAAACCACGTAAAACATCATCACGACCACGCACAATCACTAAGCTTTCACCGATCAATTCACGGGTGATATAGGAATTTTTTTCTTTAACTTCACTAACGTGGGCAACACAAACCCATGAGTTAGCAAAGATTTTTTCTTTTTCATATTCAAAAATATCATTAGATGTGTAATAACGCGCAGGGATTGTCCATGCGTTATCAATATCAAGGTGATCATTAATCGAAATGACTTTAGCTGCATTGCTCATAATTGCCCTCACTTATGTAAACTTATAGTTAACATCTTTTTTATGGATGTTAACGAAGATCGCATAAATGATCAAACAAAATATTGCGCGATATTCAAACAATATTTTATTTCATAATTAAATCATTCAGTTAAATGATATTAAATTAAACCAGCTGTTAATAATTGGTTAATTACTTGTTGACTACACAATCTTTGCATGGCTATTCTCTGTAAACCCAAAGTAACCACAATTAGCTGTACCCTTAAAAAATAAACAGGCATTCCCTGCAAGCCGACTCTCATAAAAGACAAAAAATAAGTGAGCAACTGGAGAAGAGGTATGATGAATCATAAGAAATCCGTATTTTACGTGTCGTTAGCCATTAGCTTGGCTATCATCAGTGTGGGCGCATTTATCCCCGACAAACTGGAAGCATTTTCACATTCTGCTCTGAGCTTTATCTATAACAACCTAGGTTGGTTCATTCTGGGCTCTGTTTTTATCTTTTTTAGTTTCTGCATGTTCCTTGGTTTTTCTAAATTCGGTCATATTCGTCTTGGCGATGACAGCGATAAACCCGAATACAGTACGGTGACATGGATTGCCATGCTATTCAGCGCATCTATTGGTATCAGCTTGATGTTCTGGGGAGTTGCAGAACCTGTTTCCTACTACATCAGTCCACCCATTGGCCAAGGCTCAACTGAGCAATCCGCAAAATCAGCGATGCAGTATGTTTACCTTCATTGGGGCGTTTCCGCATGGGCCTGTTACGCACTGGTCGGTGTCGCTTTAGGGTATTTTCAATTTAGAAAAAAGCTACCTTCATCAATTAGTTCCGTTTTCTATCCCTTAATTGGCGATCGAATTTATGGTTCTGTCGGTAAGCTAATTAATGTGTTAGTGATGCTTTCCGTTGTGATTGGCATCGCCACATCATTGGGGTTTGGTACACTGCAAGTTAACAGTGGCATGAACTACTTATGGGGGCTTCCAATTAGCATTTACGTGCAAATTGGGTTAATTGCAGTTATCACTGTTGTTTATATCGCATCAACCATCTCTGGATTACAAGGGGCGATTAAACACCTATCGAACCTGAATATCATCCTCGCATTAGCATTGATGGCATTTATCTTTATCTCTGGTCCAACTCAAACCATCTTAAAAGTGTTGTTCCAAGGTATTGGCGATTACGTACAAAACTTTGTCAGTATGTCATTTCGTACTGAGCCTTATAATGACGGTACTTGGATTGCTAACTGGACACTGTTTTACTTCGGCTGGTGGATTGCTTGGGCACCATTAGTCGGTAGCTTTGTCGCGCGTATTTCGAAAGGGCGAACCATTAAAGAATTTATGATTGGTGCAGTATTTATTCCAGTATTAAGTGCCTTTGCATGGTTTGCCGTAATGGGCGGATCGGCTATTCATTTAATTCAAAACTTAGGGCAAACAGCGCTCGCGGATGCAGTGAAAACCGATGTGACATCAGCGTTATTTAAATTCTTAGATTATTTCCCTGCATCTACTTTCATTAGTGTACTTGCCATTGCATTGGTGTTGATCTTCTTTATTACTTCAGCAAACTCGGCGGTGTTTGTTTTGGGCATGGTCAGTGAAAATGGTAATCCTAACCCGTCTCACATCACCAAAACGATTTGGGGTGTTGTGATTGCCGCGATTGCGGTTGTACTCATCATGACGGGCGGGTTATCAGGATTACAATCAGCGCTAGTTGCTATGGCAGTCCCTCTTTCCATGATGATGCTGTTAATGTGTTATTCCACTTATAAAGGGCTGAACGAAGAAGTGAATGCACAGGTCGCAGTCCAAAGACAGACAAAAGAAGATCTCTCAATGGCCAATGAACCTGTATTACCCGAAAAATAGTTAAAAAATGAATTTATAGTCGCTCAACAATAAAAACCCCAGAACATTTGGTATGTGCTGGGGTTTTTTACTCGCTTTCAGGAGCAACTATTGGGAGCCAAACAGTGTGAGCGCTAAGACTAATGCGTCTTCTCGGCCTTTTTTAGCAGGGTAATAGTCTTTTCGTACAGTGACTTCATGAAAACCGAGCTTTTCATACAAATGCAATGCAGAAGCATTTGATTCTCGGACTTCTAACCAAAGCGTCATAATGCCTTTATTCATCAGCTCACTAATCAACTGTTCTAGCAATAAACGCCCATATCCCTTGCCTTGGTAATCAGGGTGAATAGCGATATTAAATAGTGTTGCCTCATCCAGAACACATTGCGTTATCGCATAACCAACAATCTGATTATTAATAGAAATTTTTAGGTTATGATACTTTTCCCCTTGATTCCCATAAAAAACTCGCTCAGTCCATGGAAAATCATGGCTTAACTTCTCAATTAAGAAGGCAGTAGCAAGATCAGATTGCTTTAGTGTTGAAATTTTCATCATATTGATAAATTTGTTTCCATAGTGCCTGTTTGCCGCTGATACTCGTCATAAGCTCAGACAAAACAGGTGAAAAGTACGTCATTTTTGAACCTTCTGGATGGGTTTCCCCCCCGAGAACCCAACAAGGAATTGTTATTGGTGTTGGGATTAAATTCAGCTGCTCAGAATTAATGCAAACCACATCATCTTGTGCGATTCGCATTGAAAGAAAAATATCTTTTAACAGCTGGCTATTTAAATCAAGGTTCTCATCAGTAATAATAATAAGCTTAGTCGACGCTGGGATCCTGACACCACGTTCGCCACGTAACACAGCTGGATTTCTCACCATCCATTGAGTGATCCCCATTTGTTCTAAAAGCCTGTCACGTCGTGTCATTTATTTTTCCAGTCGCTATTTTACAACCCCATCTTATCAAAGGGGATTAATAGCGCCAACAGAGCAATGCGATTTCTCGCATTTCTGGTATGGTGTTAGCAGTTTTTATCATTTTAGGAGATTGACAGAATATGTCATTACTGACACCGGCCAGTGAAGTTATCCAGCGCCATCTTGAGCATTTTACGGATCGTCATGTCATTTTGGCTGGTGACATTCAGGATGAATTGGCTGCCACTCTCGAAGCAGCAAGTGTTCGCGTCGTAACAAATCAATACCATCGTTGGAAAAACCTGCAGCCTTTGATGGGCGAAATGGTTTTATTTTCATCAACCACACCCGCTGAATTTATTCAGCCTTGCGATACATTGATTTACTTCTGGCAAAAAAATAAACAAGAAGCTTGCTTCCAACTGGACGATCTGTGCACCCATCTTGCTGCGGGTAGTCAAATTTTTATTGTTGGCGAAAACCGCAGTGGCGTCAAAAGCGCAGAATCCATCATGGAAGGTATCGCGACCTTACAAAAAATCGACTCGGCCCGCCGTTGTGGCTTGTATTATGGTGAATTAGAGCAACCAACCACCTTTGATATTGCACGCTGGTGGCGTCACTATGATCTTGATACGGTTAGAATTAATGCACTACCTGGCGTGTTTAGTCATAATGAGTTAGATATCGGCAGTGATTTACTGCTTTCAACATTAACAGAGCCAATGAAAGGCGATGTTCTCGACCTAGCTTGTGGTAATGGTGTTCTTGCAACCGTCATTGGAACGCAAAACCCTGATGTTAAGCTGACGTTAAGCGATGTTAGCGCCTCCGCATTAGACTCCGCAGCCTCAACACTTGAAGCGAACAAACTCACGGGAGTCGTCATTGCAAGTGATGCCTATTCAGATATTCACGACAAATTCGATTGGATTATCTCTAACCCACCTTTCCATGATGGGCTAAACACCAGCTACAGTGCCGTTGAAAACATGATTTACCAAGCCCCTAAATTCCTGAAAAAAGGCGGTCACTTGCGCATTGTTGCCAATGCATTTTTACCTTACCCAGACTTATTAGATAAAGCCTTTGGTAGCCATGAAGTGCTAGCAAAAACAGGTAAATTCAAGGTATACCAAGCCACGAAACGCTAGTTAATGACCCTATTATCGTGCAATTTAGCGGTCAGCCTCATAGGCTGGCCGTTTTTTAATCAAAAAAAAATAGATGATTAAAAAAATATTGACGTCCGCTAAAATTAGCCTAAAATCCGCTGCGTATTATCGCTGTAAGAAAAGTTAGATTTGGCATTGCGAGGGTGGCGGAATTGGTAGACGCGCTAGCTTCAGGTGTTAGTGTCCTATGGACGTGGGGGTTCAAGTCCCCCCTTTCGCACCACTAACTTTAGATAAACACAGTAGTTCAGCATTGACGAAACAGTATTGCGAGGGTGGCGGAATTGGTAGACGCGCTAGCTTCAGGTGTTAGTGTCCTTCGGACGTGGGGGTTCAAGTCCCCCCTTTCGCACCACTGGTCAATGAATGTTATTTCCCCAGCAGCCTTTCGCGCATTTTTCTGAAATCTTCCCAGATTGCATTCAGCTCAATTAACACTTTCGCAAATCAAACTACCTTTGCAACACAAAAGCCATCAAAAAGCACAGTAATGAAACTACAGCTGGAATAATCAATAAACGGCGAGAGCCGCGATTAAATAACATCCCCGCCGTTGCGATCATCATAGTGATCATCACCACTCTTAGGTTATCAAAACCCATATTGCTGAGGACATAAGCAATGCTTAGCAATACCACGGCAAAGACACCCCATAGGCCAGCGCCTATACGCCGTAAACCTGCGGTTTTTGATATGCTAGTTGGCATAGTGACCTCAATAATCTTAAATGATAATGATTATCAATCATATCTAATTTTTAGTAAATTTCAATCGTTTTTCTGCGAAAACACCCCTAAATTAACACGATTTTTACAAAATAGATAACTTAAGAAAACCAATAAACAAAATGAATATCTTCTGGTTCCAGGGCAAACAGCTCTGGGTCTGGTGTTTCAATCAAACCACATCCCATGTATTGGTAAAAATGCACCGTATTTTCAGATGGCGTTGCAGAGATATACAGCCCTTTCGCCCCTTTTTGAGTCGCAATATCTACACATTGTTGAAATAACATTCCCGCAATCCCCTTGCCTCGATATGCATGGCTCACGTGTAAAAAGGATAACTGCAGTAAATTCTTTTGCTCCCCTCGCCAAATATTATCCACGCTTGCAGCCGCAATGATTTTTCCTTGTTCGAAGACACCCAGAAAAATAGCACCTTGGTCATAACTGTCTAATAAATGTGGGGTATAAGCCTCGGGTTCGCCTTCTGGCCAGCCTTTCATATCAAAGCGCTGCTTCGAAAGCACCAGTTTGCCCTCTTGGTGTAAATAAAGGTGTTCAATTAATTCAGTGCGATCGATTGACCAAACAGAAGGGATTTCATCTCGTTGTAATTCGCGGATTTCTCTCATGATCTTATTCTCATTATCAGCGCCAATATAAACGCTCTTTATTGTTATCAGGTGAATTTGTTTTCCAAGATAACCGATAAAAAAATAAGTTCAACTATTTCAATAAGCTATTAAGGCAAGGTTGAAATAAAAGCAAGATATTCAAAAGAGATGGGAACATAAAATAAAAAATTCCCCACAACATCCATATTGCGGAGAATTTACACTACAGGGTTGGTTTATTGCTTCAATCCCATTGCATCACGCATGGTAAAGAACAAATCGGTTTGGTCAGTCAGACCCATCACATTCGCAGCGTGTGGACCATAAGCCGCAACACGCAGCTGAGCACCAGTATGCTCTTGTGAATCATCTTCCTCAGAGTTACCGTAATTCACCACCATCACAGAGCCGTCTTTGGTAATCAACGCTTGAGTTAACCCCGTTGATTTCGTGCCTTCTGGAATAATTTGGCTTGAATGTGAATGGTCAGCAGTCACAATAACTAATGTATCACCATGTTTTTTCGCGAAATCTAAGCCCACTTGAACCGCTTGGTCAAGAGCAACCGTTTCACCAATTTGGCCGCATGGGTTGGCTTTATGATCTTGTTTATCGATAGATGCACTTTCAACTTGTAAGAAGAAACCATTTGGGTTGACTTCTAACAGGTCAATAGCCTTTTGCGTCATTTGCGCTAGCGTTGGTGCGTTTGGATCTAATTTTGGATTCGGCTTACACTCCAACGGAGCATTGTTGATGTTGCCATAGTGCACCGCCTTTGGCCCTTCCCACGCGACTGTCATGTTGCCATCGTGGAATAGTCCAAGTAGAGGTTTGTCTTGGTTTGCCAGTTTTATATCGTTCAGCGACTTCGCATCACGCACAATAGTATAACCGCGCTCAATCGCTTGTTGCTCAAGCGTCTTACCTTTATAGTCACCCGCTTTCGCTTCTTGTTTAAAGCTCTTCGCACCACCGCCCAACGTCACATCCGCACGGGTTACCAATAACTGTTCAGAAATCGAACCACGACCACCATTTTCAAGGGCATTGGTTCCACATTTTTCTGAAGTTTCTTCTGGGCCGTAACATTTACGTGCCGTCACGTGGGAGAATTGCGCCGCTGGCGTTGCATCTTGGATCTCAGAGGTCGTCACGTTACCTGTCGCTTTACCGTTACGTTTAGCGATTTCAATTAATGTTTCGTGGTCTTTACCAAAGACGTCTACCCCTAAAGCCCCATTGTAGGTTTTCACCCCAGAAGACCATGCTGTAGCGGATGCCGCTGAATCTGTGACGTAATCAGGCTTTTGCGTCTTTTTATCTAGCGCATAATGCGTATATTGCCCTGTAATTGGCAATGCATCGATACCTTTAAAGAATCCAGAAGCCCCTTCTGCATAGTTACGTGCAACGGTGATTTCTGAATCACCCATGCCATCACCAATAAATAAAATCACGTTTTTTGCTTTGCCATTATGTAATGCGGCTTTCATGATATCCGTTTGCTCGGTCGCTAAGCGACGTGCACCACCAAACTTGGTGATATCACCTTGTGCTGCGCGGTTTTCTGAAACTGCATCATTTTTATCCGCTGCATAAGCTGGAAGGGTGCTACCTAACATTAATGTGCTGACTGTGACAGCTAAAAGGGATTTCATAAAATTACCAGTCATAACTGTTTTCCTTGCCAATCAATAATGAAAAAAGAGGAAGTATGCTTCAAATAATGACAGGCATGCTAAAGTAACCAGATGACAGTTGAATGACGCTTTTATGGCGAAATGAAGACGATTGTCATAAATGTGAAAAAAGCAGCGCATTATCCGCTGCTTTTTTATTGAAATTAACGCGCTATTACCACTGAGAAGACAGTTGTTTAGTGCCTTCGTATAATGTTTCGCACCAAGAAACATAATCGTGCCCGCTGGGTAATTCAATGGCATCCACTAAATAGCCTTTATGTTTCAACACTTCTAATAACTGATAATGATTTTGAATGATCCCGCCCCAGCTTCCTCGTTGCTCAAATAAGCCTGCTTCGAGGAAAAAGCGAATAGGCTTCGGTGGCATCGTTTCTATTTCACTGATTAACCATTCAGGATCTTCCCCTTTTGGCGCCCACCAATAAGACCCTGACATACTCAGCACATTGCCAAATATTTCAGGGTGTTGTAGTGCATTCCACGTTGCCCCTAACCCTCCAAAACTTGATCCAGCAATAATGGTATGTTCCGCTTTCGCATCAATACCTTTTTTCGCCAATTGCGGCATTAATTCATCCACCAGCAATTGCGGGAAAAGCGTGTTCGGAGGCAGTTCTTCGCCACGCCTATCAGAGCTAATACTGTCGACAAACACAATATTCATTGGTGGGAGAGAGCCCTCGTTCATCCAGCTATCAAAAAATTTCGCCATTTGATAAGTATGAAGATAGATTTGCCCATCCAAAAGTACCAATAACGCAGGCTGTTTCATCTGAATATTTGGCCGGTATACCGTAATTTGCCGCTCATTATTCAAAATTTGGCTAGATAAGGTAAAGGTTTCTAACTGCCCTTGAATGTGTTTTTTTTCAATAGCAGGAAATTGACACTGGCGAATATTCGGTGCCAGTGATAGCAAGGAAAAGCGATTATATTTATCCGTTGAGCCAGAAGGGATACTTTGTGAGTTGTAAGGGTCAGCCTGGGCGGTGACTAAAATGGCTTTGCGTTGTGCAAAACCGCCTTCAGGTACGGTAGGGATATCAGGGGCAATTTTATATTGAGTTAATGTATCCGCTGGAATGATGAAGGAACGGTGCCAAATATCCGTTCCTTCTATTTGCGCCATTCTTTCATGATTACCCGAAGGCGCTCCTAAAATATACGCATTGGACTTTGCTCCGCGCCATAAAAATGTCGCTCGTTTTTGTCGACCTGCAAGGTCTTCAATAAGCGGCGTCCCTTGTTTGGCAACCTCCTGCCAAAACGCATTAGTATCACCATGATGATAATGTTCATTGAGCAGGCTTTGCAGTTTAGGGCTAATGGGCTCGTTATCTTTTTTAATCGCTAAAGGCTGATAGTCACTCACATCAAACTGTAATTGCCATGATTTACCTGGAGAGCCTTGTAAATCGAGGTAATACACACCATTTGTCGGCACGATGTAATCAGCTGTATGCGGTTCTTTGTCGGAACCATATGCCTGTAATACACGGACAGGCTGCTTGTCAGCATTTAATAAAACAACCTGAGAGACCCCCTCACCGCGCTGCTTAATAAAATCTTGCTGCAAAGCCTCAAAATAAACGCAGCTATGGCCTTCGCTATCATGTACGCCTTCCACAGAAGAAAGCTCACCTAAACGAATGCAGTCAGATTGCGTTGCCATCGCTGCACAGGAAAACAAAATACAACCTAAAAGCGGCAAAGATTTCACATCTAATTCCAAGGAGTCAACTGATAATAATTATTACTATCAAAAAACCTTTTTAAACTCAATGGGTAGCGGTATGTTTTTCCATCAATTGGTTAATCAGCTGAAGTGAACTGAGTAACCGGTATCGCTGCGTTGGCGCTATTTTCAAGTAACGCCTTGTTGCTGGAACGCGGCTAACAAGTTCCGATGCGGTAAAGGGCTCGATTTCACAACGCCAGTGACCATGGCTCAAAGTTATTTGGCATGAATTAAAATCTAACTCTTCCAGTGTCTCTCTAATAATTGGATAAGCATTCAGCCAACCAATCACTTTTTGCCCATCGGGTTGCTTCGACACAAAATGAATGTGTTTTTTTCTCACGCTACCACGCGTTTTCACGACAATTTTTGCATTTAAATTTTCATCACAAAAACCTGACACTGAAAAACGGCTGTACACAATAAACGCGAGGAAGAGTTTTCTAACGCGCTCAGTGACGTCAATGGTCAACGAAGGTTGCGGCAGAATAAGGAGCACACCTGGTGCTCTCCACTCACATGGATAAGGCGCCATATCCCGCTCAATTCGATTTAACGTTAACCCGGCTTGGTAACCTGTTGGTAACCGTTTTTTCGTTAAGCCTCCCAATCGCTGTAATAGCGAAGGTTTAGGCGAGGTGACGTAATGGCTCAAGTTGTACCTCCTCATTTTCTTCATCTCTAAATGAATTAGACAGAACAACTTCAACATCAACGGGTTTGAACGGATTGACCTTCTGAACAAATACTGTCCAAATCAGTGCATAACTGGCCGTTAAACCTAACATTATCGCAAACGGAATATACACATCAGACTTATTCATACCTGGCGGTGTGATATACACAATCGCTAAAATAATCCCGACACTCGAAATAATTTGAGGAATTGGGAAAAACGGCGAGCGGTAAGCTCGGTGTAAATCAGGGCGGCGAATACGCAATAGCACCACGGAAATAGTCACTAATAAATACGCAGTTCCCCAAGAACACACTGCCGCTAGCACCAGAGGAATAATACGGTCAAGATCACCTTGGATAGCAAAAGCATGTAAACATGGGATCATCACAGCCACTAAAATACCGAATACGGGTGTTTTAAAACGTGGGTGCAAATACGTGAAGATGCGCGGTAATGCACCATCTAGTGCCATGCCATATAAAATACGCGGCACAGCAGCCATCAGTGTATTAATGGTTGCCCCACCCGCTAATAACAGTGCGACACCAATCCAGTATTTACCAAATTCCCCCATGACTCGCTCTGCAAACGCAGGGATTGCCATCGGTGTTTCCAATAAGCGCGTGCCTGTTTGTGGGTCAACCACCACGTTTTCCACTTGATTGGCCAGCGCAGCACCAAACAGCACCATACATAAGGCCACGCAGAATAAACCCGTTGTCATGGCGCGAGGGATCACTTTGGCGGAATTTTTAATTTCTGGCGCCATTGGTGTGACAAGCTCACAACCAACAAACATAAACATCGCCATACCCACAAAACTTAAAACCAGTGTTGGATCAGAGATATTTAGCTCTGCACCAAACCACCCCTCCATCGGTACGTTAAACGGTAACATCAAGCCTGTAATACTAAAGATCACCAGTGTTGACCACATGGCGAAAGTCAATACCACTTCAACCTTACCAAACGCTTCAATACCAAAAGCATTTAAGATACCGAAAGTGACAACTAAACCCACACCAACCATCCAAGACGAATTACTGGTTTCCAGTACCGTATTCAGGTGCTCAAAGTTCACTAACGCCATAATCCCCGACAGAATAGTTTCTGCGGTTCCCGCAAAGACATGCACAATCAAATACGCTGATAATGCACCAGTGATAGCCCAGAAGCGCCCCATACCACAAGAAATATAGTCATACACGGAGCCAGAGGTGGGTAAAATCGCAGCGGCCTCTGAAAAAGTGGTGAGCTGTGCCTGCATCATAATGAAGCTCAGTAACACGGCTAATGCAAACGTATCGCCACCAATACCAAACCCACTGGTGACGGTTAAGATAACAGGGCTTGCCATAATCAAGCCCGCGGAACTCGCCAGCGTCGTTGGGAACCCAACTTTCCCCTTTTCGAGATGTGACGTTAATTTTGAGGATAAATTCATTTTGCTTCCCTCTCGCTCTATACGCAGCCATGGATGTGAATTTTTTGTAAAAAAAGCGTGACTACATTGCCACTATAGAAAGAAGCACAAAGAGGCGACCATCGTCCTAAAGAACGATACCCAGAGAGAGGGGGGAGTTCTTATAACTATTCGAAAAGTACCAAGAAAATCAATAGAAATAAAAATATATACTTTAATATCAATACATAACAATCATTTTGATCATTAATATATTAATAATCAATTAACCAAAGATACCAAATCCTAACAAATCAAGACTGAACCAATTTTTACTTGTTTTAAATACTGTTATCGACCTCACGTTATTAACATGTTTACTTTATGTTAATAACAATAAAGCGCATGATAATTATCTGACTCACTATGGAAGGGGATAAAATGAGCCCACCTCAGTTTAGCGACCACCAGCAAACATTGATTGATTGCTGCCTAAATACCATTGCACACATTATCCCTATTACTGCGTCAGTGTATTACCTGGTCAACGACCACTGGCAGCCAGACAACTATGTGTTATATGGGATCCCTGCTCAAATGCACCGAGATTATCTGGCTTATTTTCATCAACTCGATCCACTCCATCCCGATAAATTTCGGGAAGATGATTTAAGACTAGTCAGGATGTCTCCTGAAATTCGTCAGCAAAATCAGGCTTTTTTTCATGATTTTATGCAACCTAATAATCTAACAGATATGGCTGAGATTTTTATTCGTCGGAAAAATAAAATTATTGCTGGAGTTTCAGTACTGCGAGACAGCCCGTTCTCACAACACGAAATCATGCGGTTAAATGCGATTTTACCTGTTGCAGAGCTGATGACGTTTGATATCTTGCCTGATTCTTTAGTATCTTACACACCAAAAGAACAAGAAATCATTCATTTGGTGCGTGAAGGCGCGAGCAATAAGCGTATTGCGTTGTTATTAGGCGTGTCATTATCCACCGTAAAAACCCATCTGCGTAATATCTTCACTAAAGCCAATGTCACTAACCGAACTGAACTTGTGTCATCAGGGTTTATTATTCGTCAGGAAAAGTTTTAATTAACTAGCGACCACCTGCCGCATCAATAATTGAACCCGTCACATAGGATGAAGCATCACTTAACAACCATGAAATAATTTCCGCAATTTCTTCAGGTTCTCCGCCTCTTTTCAGTGGTAACTGTGCCGCAACCCGATCAACACGCCCTGCTTCACCGCCGTCTTGGTGCATCTGCGTATAAATGTAGCCAGGACGAACACCATTAACACGTATCCCTAACTCAGCTAACTCTAATGACAGCCCCTTTGTAATGGAGTCTACCGCACCTTTTGACGCGGCATAATCGATGTATTCTCCAGGCGCACCTAAACGTGCTGCCGCTGACGAAACATTCACAATCGCTTTTTTATCAAAGTGGTTAAAATGGCGAGCCAGTTGGATAAACTCACGGCAACATATCAGTAGCCCAGTGACATTAGTCGCAAGAACAGTATTAATTCGCTGTGCTGTTAACGCTTCTGTTCTGCATTGCTGAAATAAAATACCCGCGTTATTTACTAAATAGTGCAAGTCACCATGTTGCTGCTTAACGGTCTCGAACAGCTTAACAACCTCACTTTCACTGCTAATGTCGCATGGTAATGCATATGCGACACCTCCAGCCGCCTGAATTTCTGCAACAACCCCTTCCGCAGCCTGATGGTCGCTTTTATAATTAATAAGCACTCGCATACCGAGCCGTGCGAGTTGTAGTGCTGTTGCACGACCAATTCCTCGGCTTCCACCAGTAATCAATACCGTCTTCATACCACCACCTAGCTCAGAAATAAGATACAGCTATCATAGCCCTATTCTTCATCACCACGTGAATAAAAGCATAAAAAAACCCGGCACAATGGCCGGGAAGCAGTTGATTAATACTCAAAATTAACCACTAATAACGCACCATGACAGATTTTAACTCAGTGTAATACTCAATAAAGGCACTGCCAAACTCACGACCAATACCTGAAGACTTAATACCGCCAAATGGCACCGCAGGATCAAGGAAAGTGTGCATATTCACCCAAACCGTCCCCGCTTCAATACGAGAGATCATCCGCATCGCCTTACTAAGATCGTTTGTCCATACACTGGCTGCTAAACCAAATGGTGTGCTATTCATCATCTCAATCAGTTGTTCTTCGTCATCGTAACTTAAGAAGGTGCCGACAGGGCCAAAGGTTTCTTCCTTCATCAATACATCGTCTGGGCTATTCGCTCGAATGATAGTCGGCGGAACAAAATACCCCGCCCCTGTAATCGGCTGGCCACCATAAATAATTTCGCTGCCATCTTGGCGCGCTTTTTCAAATAGGCTGAGGATTTTTTCGTAATGGGCTTTGTTCGCAAGCGGCCCCATTTCGGTTGTTTCGTCTAATGGAGAACCTATTTTTATCGCAGATAAACGGACTTTAAGTTCAGCCAGTACCTCATCCATTAATTTGGATGGGATATAAAAACGCTCTGCCGCTGCACAGATTTGCCCTTGATTAAGGTAACCCGCTTCGATAATGCCATTCACGATCTTCTCAACAGGTAAATCCGCCAAGAATGCCGCACCGTTTTTCCCCCCTAGCTCTAATGTCACACGGGTTAATTTTCCTTCCATTGCTGTGCGCCCTACCGCCAGCCCAGTCGGTACCGATCCAGTAAAGGTCACTTTAGAACACAGAGGGTGTTGAATAAGTGCAGGCCCTACTTCGCGACCACCACCGTTAACGATATTAATCACGCCATCAGGAATACCTGCTTCTTTCGCTAATTCCGCCACGCGTAACATCGTCAGTGGCGTAAATTCGCTCGGCTTCAAGACAATGGTGCAGCCACACGTTAATGCAGCCGCTAATTTCCAAATGGAAATCATAATGGAGAAATTCCATGGAATAATCCCTGCAACAACCCCAACAGGCTCGCGTTGTGTAAACGCGGAATACTTTTCGCCATTAAATGATGGCAGTGACACATTTAACGTTTCACCGCTAATTTTTGTCGCCCACCCCGCGAAATAGCGTAAAAACTGCGCCGCCGACCCCACCTCAAGGAAACGGGAAAGTTGAATCGTTTTCCCTGAACATAGGGTTTCAAGCTGCGCGAGTTCTTCAAGGTGCTTTTCAAGTAAATCCGCAAGGCGGTTTAGGCAATTTCCACGTTCCATCGGTGTGGTATTTGCCCAAATACCTTTGAATGCCACATGTGCCGCACTCATTGCCGCATCCACTTCTGCTAACGTCCCTTCTTTGACTTTAGCGATAACCTGTTCAGTGGCTGGATTAACAACGTCAAAAAAAGTCTCACCCTTGCCAGAAATCGGTAACCCATTGATAAAATGCCCATGTTGACGTTTCAGAAATTCGCTGACTTCAGGTAATAGGGTTAACTCACTCATTGCAATCACTCCACTAAATAGTAATTAATTAAGCATTCACACAAGCTAGGTAGTGCTTAACGAAACGCGGGGTATCAATTTCCCATAAGACTTCAGTACCTTTCGCAGCAAACCATGTATCGCCTTTATGGTACTCAACCGTCACACCCGTTTTAACATCTGTCAATTTAACTGAGCCTTCGTGTACTGTTGCCATTTCATCAAACGGATAAACCATTTTGAATTTGCCTGTTGTACACGCAAAAATACCGCAAGTTAGGTTATCCGTTGGCTCGCCATGAACCATCGCCACACTGGCTTGTGGGTCACCTTCGACAACTACAGAGCCTAAGTTTGTTACGCTACCAATGTTCAGCAGCTCTGGAAGCGGTTTATTCAGCAGTAATGGACTAATCATGATATTTACCTTTAATCGATTTCAATAAAATAATTATACGGATACGAATTAGCGACGGCCTTGCCAGTAACCCGATGTTTGGTGCATGACTTTCGCAAGTGAAACAATCACATTACGCATGCTGTCTTTGCCAATAATATTGGCGTGAGGAATCGAACTCATTAAGTCATAACGATGAGAACCTTCCACCATGCCTTCAGCCAACACTTTGCACACGATCTGGCTTGGCGTTACGCCGAAACCTGAATATCCCTGAGCATAGAACACATTTTTATGTTGAGGCAAAGAACCTATTTGTGGGAAAAGATTCGCACTACAGGCCATCGGGCCACCCCACGCTAATTCGATTTTGACATCTTTTAGATAAGGGAAAACCTTCAACATTAAATTGCGATTCCAGGCTTTTAAATCAGACGGAATATACTCAAGAAAATGCGTTGAACTACCGAATAACAGACGGTTTTCGTTAGTGACCCGGTAATAATCAATCACAGGACGAATATCACTATATGCACCGCGGATCGGGCTAATTTGCTCAATTAATTCGTCAGATAGCGCTTCTGTCATTAATTGATAAGCGTAGGTATTGATGGTTTTTGGATAAAGCGTGGGCTCAAGACCATTTAAGAATGAGTCACATGCCCATAACATTTTCTGTGCTTTAACGGTTCCCATCGCCGTTCTAACTTTGATGGTATTACCATACTCAACATTCAAAACTTGGCTATTTTCAAAAATCTTTGCGCCATAAATCTCGCTAACTGCTTTTGCCTCACCCAATAAGAGATTTAATGAATGTACATGCCCACCGCCCATGTGCTTGATACCACAGGTATAAGCATCTGAGCCGATAATCTGCTTTAGTTCTGAGCCACTATAAAATTCAATTTCTTCATCAGGATCAACAGATTTGAAATCTTTCAGCCAACTACGTAATGTTTTTTCTTGGCGAGCATTGCTGCCTAAATAAGCATATCCACGGCAAAAATCCGCATCAATATCGTATTTAGCAATACGTTCACGCATGATCCCTGCGCCCATATTGCTAAGCTTAAAGATGGTTTCTAACCCTTCTGGACCCACATATTTTTTGATTGCATCGATATCATGCCCAATTCCAGCCATCACTTGGCCGCCATTACGCCCTGATCCCCCGTAACCGAGGTAACGACCCTCCAAAATAGCGATGTTTGTGATCCCTTTTTCGCATAGTTCAAGCGCTGTGTGGATCCCTGAAAAACCGCCCCCGATGATCACGACATCCACATCAAGATCTTCTTTCAGTGTTGGAAAACGCAAATCGTATTTCTTTGTTGCTGCGTAATAAGTTAATGATTCTACTTGGTTATTCATAATGGATACCCTGTTTAGTATCTTGCAATACCTCGATTATCTTAACCTTGCATTAACAATTACATAGCCCTTTAGGGACATTTAAAACAAAGATTTAACAAATGTGAGCCAGGTAGAATATTTAAATAAAAACAAAATATTTTTAAATTATTTTTTTTATTTTTAATTCAATTAGTTAATTAAATATTTCGATATTAATAATAATTAAATACATTTTTTCAAAAAAATTTAAATTAACATAACAAAAAACGCAATCATATGATTATTAAAATATAATTATAGTTCTTCATTATTCGCACTGCATTTATACTCATGCTATACAGTCACTGAATTACTCGATTCATTAATAAATTAAATAGTTCAGCTTGCGAGTTAATATTCAATTTTTGGTAGATATTTTTACGATGATTTTTGACTGTACCAAGGCTAATAAAAAGTGACTCTGCAATTTGAGGTGATCCTTTGCCTTCCAGAATCAACTCCACTACCTCACATTCCCTTGGCGTGAGGCCGAAACGAGTTTGCCTATCTGCATTTTGATAGTGGTTCGATACCACATTGGGAGAAACTTCTTTATGCAATCGAGCCATGCTGCAAATAATTTCAAACGCTTCTTTTAAGGGGGCTTGAGTATATTTTTCTGAGAAAAATGGTCTGTCTTCATTACCAAAAAATATTCCCAATTGCCTATCCGCAGAAATTTCCAGCAACAGTCCTGCTTCGTCACACCAGCCCGTTTTGCGATAAAAATTCAGGTAATAATCTGTATGATAAAAACCTTTAGGTGCCAATTCCTTCAATGTAAGAACCTTGGACGTCCCTCCTTTTTGGATCTCTTGGTAAAAAGGATCCATTAAATAAGCGCCTCGCTGATAGATTCGGTTCACACTATCACTGTTTCGTCGTTCAACTTTTGAAAGAAAACGTGGAGGCGTATCCTTTTCAAAGGCATACACGATGGCATTATCAAAAGCGATAAAGGATGATAACCATGATAATAAATTAGGATAAAACTGGTTAGTTGCAACAGAATCAATCACATCAGGTAATTTAGTGAGATAATTATCCATTCCGCCCCCAAGTTTGTTAACTTATTAATAAATTAAATATGGCTCATAAATACATTAAGCCAAAAGAATATAAAAAACACATTATTTGTATAAGCTCAAACCACTTGTTATTAATATGTTAATCAAATCACAGTATCGTCCAAAAGTATTAATATTTTGTTACTAAATACTTGAGTGATGACAGATAAACAAGAAGCAGATCACAGGAAATTTCACCATAATTTCTTAGTCTACCTCATCAATAAAAGCGTTTTAGACAAGGAGATATGATGTCTTCACACAAAATTATTCTGGATTGTGACCCTGGCCATGATGATGCCATGGCGATTTTATTGGCTCTGGGTAATCCAAGTGTGGAACTATTGGCTGTCACCACCGTTGTGGGGAATCAAACCCTAGAGAAAGTCACTCACAATGCACGCGCGCTCCTTGAATTTGCGGGCGCAAGACATATCCCGATTGCCGCAGGTTGCCCACGTCCATTAGTTAGAGACATTCAGAATGCTGCTGAAGTGCATGGAATTAGTGGGTTAGATGGCACACATCTCCCTGAACCAACATTACCCCTTGATAAGCGCCATGCTGTTGACCTGATCATCGATACGCTTAAAGCTCATCCTGCAAAAACGATTACATTAGTGCCCATTGGCGGGCTAACAAATATCGCCCTTGCGGTAAGAAAAGCCCCTGAAATTGTTGAATTAGTGAAAGAAATCGTGCTAATGGGTGGTGGATACCATACGGGGAATCGTTCAGCTGTCGCCGAATTTAATATTGCCATCGACCCAGAGGCCGCACATATCGTTTTCAACGAAAAATGGCCATTAACAATGGTTGGATTGGATTTAACTCACCAAGCAAAACCAACAGATGCCATCATGGCTAAAATTGCCGCGCTCAATACACCAATTAGCCGATTTGTTGTTGAATCGTTGAACTACTATACGGCAGGGTATCGCCAACGTAACGGCTACAGTGACCATGCGCCCGTTCATGACCCTTGTGCTGTTGCCTATGTTATTGACTCCTCAATGATAGAAACGTGCAAAGCCCCTGTTGATATTGAGCTTCAAGGAACGTTAACGCTTGGAATGACAGTAACCGACTTTCGCGCCCAAGCCCCCGCGGATTGCCATACACAAGTGGCGACGAAGCTTAATAACCAGCGGTTATGGGAAATGTTTATCGATGCGCTAAAGCGATTAGATAAATAGTAAAAAGGTAGCTTATTCCGCTGCATAAGCTACCTGCTTTGAATACTAGTCTTTGATAATATCTTTTAATTTCGTATAGCGCCTAATTAAACGCCACTTTAATTTTACCGTTGTCGCATGGTTCCACACAATTTCCCAATATCCTTTGTCGAAAAATTGCTGCACCATTTCTTTACGAATTTCAGGGGATTTAATCGCAAGTAAAGCTTGAACAACGCCTAATCCCTCTTTACCTACTTGCCAAATACACGCTGGTGCTTGTTTGACTTGTTCAGGATAACGCTGGTAAATCTCTAATAACATATCAATAATTTTCAAATAAGTATTAATTTTACGCACTGACCGTTCGTCACCGCTCAACGAATGAGAAACAGACTGGTTGTGGATCAAATAGCGATAATATTGCTCATTAATAAATTGCACACGTTTCGCAACCAATAAAACCTCAGTTGTCCAGGGAATATCTTGATGATGCAGCTTCGGCTCAAAGAAAAAGTTATATTGGCGCAGCATATCTAAACGGTATAGATTCAGCCAAGTTACGTGCAAAAATTTACGTGAGCTTAGCCCTTTTTCTAACCATTCAGGGCCACTTATCACCCCTGTAGAGGCTACCTTATTTGGCGGAAATATCGCTTTCGGTACATCGCCATTAGTATAAACATAGGTACCATTACAAGTTGCAACATCTAAGTCACCCGCTAATGCAATTTCTAACAATCTGCCATACATTTTCGGGCTAATTTCATCATCGATATCAGGAAATGTAATATATTTCCCTGTCGCTTCAACCATTCCAGTATTACGAGCAACTGACACGCCTTGGTTTTCTTGAGACAAAATCTTCAGATGACTGAATTTATCTTCATACTCTTTGATAATTCCTTCGCTGTTATCCTTAGAGCCATCATTAACAACAATGAGCTCCCAATTTTCTAAATTTTGCGCTAATAGACTATCAAAGAACTGAGGTAAAAACTTTTCACCATTATAAACCGCAACAACAATACTCAAAACTGGTTGAGAAGACATGTATTAACCCTATACCAATCGATTTAAAAGTACTAACCCAATGCAACATTGCTCAATAACATAAACAAACTCACCTGATGAGTTTTTAGAAATACCCTAAATTAGAAAAGAAGAAACCATATTGGTTCCATTGTCATAAAAATTTCATAATCCAATAACTCTAGGCATTCTTCTTAAAGGAATAATTAAAAATTCGAATATGTTATAAACTCTAATGAACTAATTATCACTTGATCAGCCTAATAAACATTAACGACATCTTAAACAAACTTAATTGAGGATCTCTTGTGGCTGGAAGTAGTTTACTGACCTTACTTGACGATATAGCAGCCGTGCTTGATGACGTCGCAATGATGACAAAAATGGCCGCGAAAAAAACATCTGGTGTTCTAGGAGATGACCTTGCTTTAAATGCTCAGCAAGTATCAGGCGTTCGTGCTGAACGAGAAATTCCTGTTGTCTGGTCCGTTGCTAAAGGCTCATTTCTCAATAAATTAATTTTGGTTCCTCTCGCTCTATTGATCAGCGCGTTTATTCCCTGGGCTATCACGCCTTTATTAATGTTAGGTGGCGCTTACTTATGTTTTGAGGGGGCAGAAAAAATTGCCCATAAAATTTTTCACTCTAATGCAAAATTAGCAGCGAAAACACACTCGGTGCCTGAAGAAAAACTGGCTGAATTCGAAAAAGAAAAAATCAAAGGCGCTATTCGCACTGATTTTATTTTATCCGCTGAAATTATTGCAATTACATTAGGCATTGTATCTACCACAACGATTATTAATCAACTCGCAGTACTATCTCTTATTGCTGTTATTATGACTATAGGTGTTTACGGGCTCGTTGCTGGAATTGTTAAACTTGATGATTTAGGGTTTTATCTGCAAAAGAAAACATCAGCATTACTACAAAAAATAGGCAATGGGCTTATTTATACCACACCATATCTGATGAAAACACTTTCCGTTGTCGGCACAGCCGCAATGTTTATGGTTGGAGGTGGTATACTCACTCATGGCATTCGCTATATGTCTGAATGGATTGAAGAAATATCCTTCACTGCCTTATTAACACCTATTATTGGGAGTACTATGCAGTTTATCCTACCGACAATAATTAACTTATTTTTTGGCTTCATTGTTGGTATGTGCCTTGTTATGGTTTTATCTTTAATCAAGAAAATTCAAAAAGCCTAATACCAAAAATAGAATACGGCTTTTTATCCGCATTATTCTATTTTTTCGCTTGATGAAATAAAAACTTTTCTACTTAGATTCCTATTAATTTACTTTCTCTCACATTATCGATGTATAATAAAATACATATTGATAGGTTCAAATTTTGTGTATTTTAGGGATTATTAAACCTACCTTTTAGAAATCATAAAACATCTAGTCTGATCTAAATCAAAAGAAACTCACCTTTAATTTACGTTATAATACGTAACCATTATCAGAAAAAATACAAAGCAGCCTATTTTTATCTATTAATATCAACAAGTAAGGATAATCGCAGATTTCAATCTTCTATTTTCAGCGCGTTATACGCAAATTAAGTCCTTTAAGTTAATACTAAGGTAGTATATTTAATTAGGTTACCTTTATGAACAATATCGCCAACCTAATCTTAAAACTAGTTGTACCACGGATTTTTGAGGAACTATAAATGCCGACTCTGTATCGTCGATTCTCTATTATTAACCAAGTTATTGGCCTAATGTTGCTAATTGCTATCCTTGGAATTATAGGAATGACGATTTCAAATAGAATGATTATCAGCGTTCAAGGTAACGCTCACGCAATCAACAAATCTGGTTCATTACGCATGCAGAGCTACCGGCTGCTCTCATTAGTTCCTCTTAATCAACAAAATCAACATTACTTAGATTCTCTAGAAAGTGATTTACTAAGCCCTGAACTCACCCAGGTCGTCAAAGTTGAAGATTTAACGCCACAATTTAATGAACTTCACAACTTTTGGCTGCTTACATTACGCCCTACATTAATAAATGCAAATACACCAAATGATGCAAGATATGAAGTTATTTCGTTTGTTAATAAGCTTGATGAGTTAGTCCACAGCATTGATGAGAAAACTGAAAGAAAAATAGCCTATGTCGCCATGACACAGCTCATTTTCATTAGTTTAGTATTCTTACTACTCATGGGAACTATATGGCATTTGCGGCGAAAAATTTACTACCCATGGATGAAATTGCTATCAATGGTAACCGCTATTGGACAAAAAGATTTCAGTCAACGCTATCCAAAAAATAATCGACAAGACGAGTTAAATGCATTGGGTGAAACATTGAACCAAATGTCAGAAGAACTCGCACAAAGCTATCACCAATTAGAAGAAAGGGTGGCAGAAAAAACGGCCGACCTTACGAAAAAAAATCGTGTATTGTCCTATTTATACCAGTCGAATCAAATTCTTCACTCATCTGAACCACTTTATTTAAGACTGCAAAAAGTCCTGATTGAACTGAAAAATATTACAATATTAAATAACCTGAGTTTACGGTTATATGAAGATAGCAATGAAGCTTATTTTCACAAAATCAACTGTCAATCGATAGGATTAGATGGCGAATCTCCCCATTTAAATGAGCAGCAAGATAGTTTATTAGCAAATGAAAAAATCACAATTTTACAGTGGGAGTTGTCAGATAACATGCACCGTTATGGTGTCATTATCGGTGAAATAATGGCTGGCCAAACTCTATCTGATGAACAAAACAATTTAGTCTCAATGTTAGTTAAACAAATATCTGGCATGCTCGCAATGGAACACCAAATTGAACAACAGCAACAATTATTAATTATGGATGAGCGCTCGGCCATTGCACGTGAACTACATGATTCAATTGCACAATCACTATCTTGTTTAAAAATGCAAATTAGCTATCTACAATTGCAACCTGAACCATTACCCGAAAAACCTCAGCAATTATTAACTGAAATGCGCAGCGAAATTAACACCGCTTATAGTCAGCTAAGGGAGCTTTTAACTACTTTTCGATTAAAATTAACTGAACCAGGGCTACTACCCTCTTTAGAGAGTACGATTAGTGAATTTAGTGAGCGGATGGGTTATACGATTAAGTTACACTATGATATTCCAGCGAAGAGTATCTCACCACATCAATCAATTCATATTATACAAATAATCCGAGAAGCCCTAAGTAATATTTTAAAGCATGCTAATGCAAGTTGGGCAGAAGTCTCATTAACACAAAATTCAGGTATTATTTGTATCAAAGTTATTGATGATGGAGCTGGAATCACTGCAAATGTCGACAAACTCAATCACTATGGTTTAATTATTATGAGAGAAAGAGCCCTTAGCCTTAATGGCGAATGTTTTGTTATACCCAGACCTCAAGGCGGAACAGAGGTTAAGGTAACTTTCCCTTTATCTGACGCTTAATACACCAGAGAGAATCATCTATGGAAAATACAAATACAACGAATGATAAATCAACCATCCTGCTGATTGATGATCACCCAATGCTACGAAATGGCGTGAAACAACTGATTAGTTTAGAACCTTCATTATACGTTATAGGTGAAGCTGGTGATGGGAAAACAGGAATTCAAATCGCAGAAGAACAAGATCCTGACCTCATTCTTCTAGATCTCAATATGCCAGGTATGAATGGGTTTGAAACACTCGATGAGTTAAGAAAAAGAGAGCTGTCAGGCCGGATCATTCTCTTCACCGTCTCAAATTATAGCGATGACTTAGTGAATGCTTTAAAACGTGGTGCTGATGGCTATTTATTAAAAGATATGGAGCCAGAAGAACTTATTGTCGCACTTAAAGAAGCCGCAAGTGGGAAACTGGTTGTTAGCCCAACACTCACATCTGTTCTTGCTGAATCTTTACGTGATAATCCTAACAATAATGAAAATAATATCGCGACCCTAACACCAAGAGAAGCTGATATTTTAGAGTTAATCTCACAGGGACTTTCTAATAAAATGATCGCTCGTAAACTCGATATCGCAGAAAGTACTGTAAAAGTACATGTGAAACACTTACTTAAAAAATTAAACTTAAAATCTCGTGTAGAAGCTGCTGTTTGGGTTTTACAACAAAAATAAATATTAAAAGTGGCAGTACAAATAATAATATAGCTGCCATTTTAAAATAAATACACTGTGAACATAAATTAAGTATTATGAATAAATAGCTCAATTCTACAATTTTATTTTTTTAGTTATAATAAACTACAGCAATAATTTTAATGATAGGAATCAGGTCGATGGAAGATGAATTAATTTTAGTTAACGAAAATGATGTTGCTATCGGCACTATGCCCAAATTACTCGCGCATCAACTCGGCCGCTTACATCGTGCTTTTTCTATCTTCGTTTTTAATGAACAAAATGAGCTCTTAATTCAACAAAGAGCACCACATAAATACCACTCTTCTGGTCAGTGGGCTAACACATGTTGTAGCCATCCAAAACCCAATGAAGAAACGCAAAGTGCAGCTGAGCGTAGACTTCAAGAAGAATTAGGTTTTACTACACCACTAACCCATGTAGGCTCTCTTATATATCGAGCCGATGTAAATGGCGGGTTAATTGAACATGAATATGACCACCTATATGTTGGCCACTATAATAAAATGGTTTATCCCAATGTAGAAGAAGTCTCATCCATCCGTTGGATTAGTATTTCTAAACTTATTTCTGAAGTTAACCAACAACCAGATATCTTCACGCCTTGGTTTAAAAAAATACTGACTAAATACCCATCCTTACATTTTAGTAGAGATTAAATAATGTTTTGAAGATTATATTTTACAATTAAAAATATAATCATTAATTAGTCTTATTTCTTTCGAAAGTGATTTATCCTCACCATTTAACTCTATGAATTCACTTATCGCACGGTAAATACCCTCTGTTTTTGGAGATAATAAATAAGAGGAATCTTTCGCTTTTCTTAGACTAATCGCTTGCACCACACATAAAAAAACAATTGAAATTAACTCATATCCATATGTTAATTGATTTTGTAATTTTTCAGCAACTAATTGCGCATTTGTCGCTGTATCTTCGACATTACCTGCGACAGAAAAGTAATCTAATGAAACAGGCATTGCTAGATTTTTAATTCTCATCCCCAAAGCAACTGCAGGTTTTTCAATAGCACCAAGTGCATGAAATGCTGTTTTATTACCCAAAAATCGGGTTAATTGTGTAAAATAAGGATCATTGAGTTTTACTATCTGCTGCACATTTGCTAATGCATTATGAGCTATCGCTAAACTTAATTTTTCAACGGCTAAGACCCAAGGTAATGTTTCAAAGTTTCCACTTGGAAGCACAGCCTGATGATCATAATTCCCAGTCAAACTATTATTTACATTTTTAGTGAGCACACATGGATTATCATTTGAACCATTAACCTGAATAAGAAGTTGCTTTTTCGCTTGCTCATAACTTAAACGCAATTCTGCTAGTCGATATACCCCGCAGCGATAGCTTAATGGATCTTGTAAATGTCGTTCATCATCATGAGACTCTAGCGAAGAACCAATTAATAAATTTCTAAGTTTAGCGCCCATTACAATAACTTCAGGGTAAGCACAAGCATCCAAAACCCGTTGATTTAAAGGTGAGAGATTACCATTTAAGGCTTGTAAATTTAAACAATACAGCAACTCACTTATATTTATATAATGCGCTATTTTTAATAACGCAACTGCTGTAATAGCAACAGAATAAGCATTTGAACATAATAAAGATAGTGAATCTTTTGCCCAGGGCTCTATGGGTGTGATTCCAACAAGTTGAAGTGCCTTTGAAGAAGGCATTGTTTTACCTTGGTAAATTACCTCTCCTTCACCTAGCATTGTCAGTCCTACATGACTCAATATAGTAATATCCCCCTCACCAATCGAGCCAATACTGGGTATACAAGGAATAATATTTTTGTTAAGCAATTCAACATAACTACTAATTATTCTAGGCTGAATTCCACTATAACCATTGAGCAACATGTTTATATGAATCCCCATTACAGCCCTAACTAAACAACTATCTACAAGCTTACCTATCCCCATAGAATGTGCACGTATCAATTTTTTATTAAAAACAGTCGATTTCTCAATTAGCTCTTCAGTAAATTTTCCATTTAACTTTATATATTCTGTATCTTTATTTAAACCAACTCCCACTGTTAGACCGTATATTTTTGCACCTTTTTCTGCTTCTGATATTAATACTTTATGGCTTTTATCTAATTGTTCCATTGCAGCCCCCTCCACAGCAATACATTCGCCGTTCATAATTAATTTTACATCATGAAGTTTCAAATTTTTTCCATTTAATAAAATCATATTCCCCCTAAAAAATAGAATAAAAAATAAGATAATTATCAACTATCCTTTTCACTTACTTATATTAAATACTAATTTTTTATTTTTAAACGTCAACTATCAGTCATTATTCATTAGAGATAAATTAATAATAATCATTAAGTAATGCTATTATTTTAAATAACAATATTGTTAAGCATAAAAATACTTACCAAGGAGATTATTGATAAGCTTGCAAGGATTCCTATCCTTTAATTACAAGTCATAACAATGTAAACATAAAAAACATAACATGCTGATGACACAATGATTAGTTGCTAAGTGGATTATTGATAAGCTTACAAAGATTTCTCCGTTTTAATCACAAGTCATAACGACGTGAACACAGAACACGGATCACACAACGATGAGTTGCTAAGTAGATTATTGATAAGCTTGCAAAGATCCCCCCGTTTTAGTCACAAGTCATAATGACGTGAACACAGAACACGGATTACACAACGATGAGTTGCTGAGGGGATTATTAATAAGCTTAGAAGAATTTCTACGTT
>NZ_JAMPNZ010000012.1:0-113153 GCF_028479625.1 Providencia sp. PROV197 | reverse complement strand
CGACTCTATTCCTTATGGAGTTCCCTCTTCACGATAAAGAAGGAACTTAAATTAAAGTAGTTAACCGATTTAAAATCGATTATTTAGCGTTACGAGCTTCGATAACAGCCTGTGCAACGTTGTTTGGTGCTTCATTGTACTTCAGGAACTCCATAGAGTATGAAGCACGACCTTGTGTCTGAGAACGCAGGTCAGTAGCATAACCGAACATTTCGGACAATGGTACTTGTGCACGAACGACTTTACCAGTAGGCAGGTCATCCATACCTTCAATCATACCACGACGACGGTTCAGGTCACCAATAACATCACCCATGTAGTCTTCTGGTGTTTCCACTTCGACTTTCATGATTGGCTCAAGCAGAACAGGTTTAGCTTTTTTGAAGCCATCTTTAAACGCGATTGAAGCCGCAAGTTTAAACGCCAGTTCAGAGGAGTCAACATCATGGTAAGAACCGAAATGCAGACGAACACCCATGTTAACAACAGGGTAGCCAGCTAATGGGCCAGATTTCAGCTGCTCTTGGATACCTTTATCAACCGCAGGGATGTATTCAGTTGGAATTACACCACCCTTGATTTCGTTGACAAATTCGTAGTCCATTGGCAGACCGTCTTTATCGTTTTTGTTCAGTGGGAACATATCGATAACGACATGACCGTACTGACCACGACCACCAGACTGTTTCGCGTGTTTACCTTCGATGTCAGTCACTTTAGCAGTGATTGCTTCACGGTAAGCAACTTGAGGTTTACCAACGTTCGCTTCAACTTTAAATTCACGACGCATACGGTCAACCAGAACGTCCAAGTGCAATTCACCCATACCAGCGATGATAGTCTGATTAGTCTCTTCATCACTTGATACGCGGAATGATGGGTCTTCTTGAGCCAGACGGCCTAATGCGATACCCATTTTTTCTTGGTCAGCTTTAGTTTTTGGTTCGATTGCAACAGAGATTACTGGCTCTGGGAATTCCATACGCTCCAGGATGATTGGCGCATCAACTGCACATAAAGTATCACCTGTAGTTACGTCTTTCAGACCGATTGCCGCCGCGATGTCACCAGCGCGAACTTCTTTGATCTCTTCACGTTTGTTAGCGTGCATCTGAACGATACGGCCAAAACGTTCTTTTTTCGATTTCACTGCGTTCAGAACTGTGTCACCTGAGTTAACAACACCAGAGTAAACACGGAAGAACGTTAAGTTACCAACGAATGGGTCAGTTGCAATTTTAAATGCTAATGATGAGAATGGCTCATCATCACTTGCGTGACGCTCTGCAGGTGTGTCTTTACCGTCATCCAGAATACCATTGATTGCAGGTACATCTGTTGGCGCAGGTAAGTAATCAACCACTGCATCCAGCATCGCCTGAACACCTTTGTTCTTAAATGCAGAACCACAGGTAACCAGGATAATTTCGCTTGCAAGAACACGTTGACGTAATGCAGCTTTAATTTCTGCTTCAGTCAGTTCTTCACCGCCCAGATATTTTTCCATCAGTTCTTCTGATGCTTCTGCTGCGGTTTCGATCAGGTTGTTGTGCCACTCTTCAGCTGCTTCTTGCATGCTCGCAGGGATATCTTCGTATTCGAAGGTAACGCCCTGGTCTTCATCGCTCCACTTAATTGCTTTCATTTTCAGCAAGTCAACAACACCTGTGAACGCTTCTTCTGCGCCGACTGGTAATTGCAGTGGAACTGCGTTAGCTGCTAAACGTGTTTTTAATTGCTCAACAACACGTAAGAAGTTCGCACCCATACGGTCCATTTTGTTAACGAACGCGATACGTGGAACTTTATATTTGTTAGCCTGACGCCATACAGTTTCAGACTGTGGCTGAACACCACCAACTGCACAGTAAACCATTACTGCGCCATCAAGAACACGCATAGAGCGTTCTACTTCGATTGTGAAGTCAACGTGTCCCGGGGTGTCGATGATGTTGATACGGTGTGGCTCATACTGTTTTGCCATACCAGACCAGAATGCAGTAGTCGCTGCAGATGTGATAGTAATACCACGCTCTTGCTCCTGCTCCATCCAGTCCATTGTTGCAGAACCTTCGTGAGTTTCACCAATTTTATGGTTTACACCAGTATAGAACAGAATACGTTCAGAAGTTGTGGTTTTACCGGCGTCGATGTGTGCACTGATACCGATATTACGATAACGTGCTATGGGCGTTTGACGGGCCATTTTTTCCTCTCTCGTGGGCGTTCAATGCTTCATATAAAGGGTAGCAAATGGCTACCCTGAGATACATCACTAATGTAGGTAAGAAATTATTACCAACGGTAGTGTGCGAACGCCTTGTTAGCTTCTGCCATACGGTGAACGTCTTCACGTTTCTTAACAGCGGAACCTTTGTTCTCAGCAGCGTCTGATAATTCATTTGCCAGGCGAAGTGCCATAGATTTATCACCGCGTTTACGAGCAGCATCAACGATCCAACGCATTGCCAGGGCATTACGACGAACCGGGCGAACTTCAACTGGAACTTGGTAAGTTGAACCACCAACACGGCGGGATTTAACTTCCACAGTCGGACGCACGTTATCCAGTGCTAATTCGAATGCATCAAGTTCAGTTTTACCAGAACGCTGAGCAAGGGTTTCAAGTGCGTTATATACGATTGCTTCAGCAGTAGATTTTTTCCCGTCTACCATCAGGATATTTACAAACTTGGCCAGTAATTCTGATCCGAACTTAGGATCTGGAAGAATTTTACGTTGACCTATTACGCGACGACGTGGCATGGATATGACTCCGTTGTTAATTCAGGTTTGTCCAAAACTCTACGAGAGTATTTTGACATTAAGATTAAAATGTTTGGCCTTACTTAACGGTAATCCATTAAGCCTTAGGTTTTTTCGCGCCGTATTTAGAACGAGCTTGCTTACGGTCTTTAACACCAGAACAGTCCAGTGCGCCGCGAACGGTGTGATAACGCACACCTGGCAAGTCTTTAACACGACCGCCACGGATAAGGATTACGGAGTGTTCCTGCAAGTTGTGGCCTTCACCACCGATGTAGGAAGATACTTCGAAACCATTAGTTAAACGAACACGGCATACTTTACGTAATGCTGAGTTTGGTTTTTTAGGAGTGGTAGTATATACACGAGTACATACGCCACGTTTTTGCGGGCAAGCTTCCAGTGCTGGAACGTTGCTTTTCACAACTTTCGAGCTACGAGATTTGCGTACCAGCTGATTAATAGTTGCCATTATTAAAAAAGCTCCTGGTTTTTTTGCTTCGTAAACACGGATTTTGACCTCGTTCGCCAACATGACGATACACGAGGACGCGAAATTTTATTGCCGACTGAGTCAGGTGTCAAGAAATATACAACTTTTAGTGCCTTTATAGGGCAAAATGTTGTTTTTGGACTTCTGTTAGCTTCACAAAACCTTGATATGTGATCACAGAAACGGCGGGTGATAGGGTATTTTGCAACCCTCGAGCGTTAATATCGACATCCAAGGCATATAATTGTGCCCCCGTTTTTTGTAATGCATCAAGGAAAGGTGACTGTGATATTGCAGTAGCCACGCCATCTTGCATCAATAAAACCGCGTCTTTATCTGTCATTAGGCGAAGTATAGCCGAAAAATCACAGTTAAACGGAGATGTTGCTAATGTATAAAGCATAGAAACGATCCTACTATAGATCAAAACGCAACCCAAGCTTAAAATACGAACAATCGATTAAAATTTCAACACCACATCGCAAGCGGCTAATTTTAGCTGAATTTCACATGGGTTGAGGATTTTAGGCGTAACAACATACTCACCGTTTTCAGGTAACCCACGTTCCCGAAGGGATTCCCGACAAAGATAAATATTTTCAATGTCATATAGCGGTAATATTTTAAATGTTGCGATATAATCCCGCGCAAGAATGGCTTTAGGTTGTTGGTTTACTCGCAGTTGAAAGACGCCATCAGCAATAAAAAATACCTCAATTTCATCCGTTAATGCAGATGTTGCCAGCAAGGCATCCAACCCTTCTCGCCCACTTGCATTTCCATGGGGCATTGTCGTAAAAACGAAGGCAATTTTTTTCACGGGATACCTTACTTTCTTAAAATTGAAGGGTTCTATCTGCTGTCATCATGGCTTCCGCTAAGCTACCTAACCCACTCATCATAAACCCACTCGCTAAATTATTGACTGGTAATGATAAGTTTTGAGCCTGTTCTTGATCAACTACACCACGCCGTAACGCCGCAGAAACACAAATATGCATCTCACAACCAGCGTCTTTTGCCAATTGCTGCCAAGCCGTGAGTAAATCGAACTCGTCCGTTGCGGGGGATGTGAGTAAGTTTGCGTTCAGCACGCCTTCACGATAAAAAAATATGGTTTTTAACGTGTGCCCTTCTTCGAGAAGGGCTTTGGCAAATTGATACGCACTTGCAGCTTGTTGCGTCCCATATGCTGGGCCCGTCACCAAGATGCAGTACGTTAATGGATTAGCGTGACTCATTCACCACTCTTAAACTGACGAATGTACAAATAAACGGTGTGTTTTGAGATATTTAAGCGATCTGCAACTTGGTTAATCGCATCTTTGATATCGAAAATGCCTTTTTCATACAAATTCAGAACCACTTGTTTGTTCTTCGCATTATTCGATACGTTACGGTCAGCGCCCACTTCTTCAATGGTGTATTCTAATGTTTGAGCAACTAAATCATCAACGGATGAAGCAAAGTTTACATCTGAAGTCACTTCTTGTTTTGTTTCTGGAACAAACGATTGAATAATTTCGGAGAAAGGCACATCTAAGTTCATATTGATGCACAACAAACCAATGACACGCTGCTTACGGTTGCGAATCGCAATCGTCACTGATTTCATTAAGTCGCCGCTTTTCGCTTTAGTAAAGTAAGCTTTAGAGACGCTAGATTCTTCATCTGCCATATCGTGCAGCATACGCAGCGCAAGGTCAGTAATTGGAGAGCCAATTTTACGCCCTGTGTGCTGGCCGTTAGCAATCCTCACCGCAGAACAATTCAGGTCTTCCAATGAGTGAAGAACGATTTCACAGTGCCCACCAATTAGCATTGCTAAGCCATCAACCGCCGCTTCATATGATTTTAAGATTTCGTGGTCGGTTTCAGCAAAAGGCTGGTTATCCAGTATATTAATATCGCTGAGGTCGTGTGACTGTAAAGAATCTGACATTTTCAACATCATCCTTCTAATGTAAACATTTCATCCAGTTGACTAATAAGGCATTCATTATTCGACTAATTTGCCTTTATTGCACCGCGTATAATCAACAATTGTGATGATAAATAATAAAATAGAGTCTTCTGAAGTTAAAACTCCAAGACGTCGCCGTCAAGCGAATGAATGCAAGACAGTCTGTTTTATCACAAGTTTTAAACAATTTGGGGATTTTTTTGCCGAAAATTCACCACGGTTAGACTTTGTTGCCACGCCAGGCAGTGACTTATCTAAAACTGGATCATAAGCCTTGATTCCGCATAATTTATAACGAAAAAAACAACTTACTTGCCGGTAAATATAAATTTACCATTCTCTTTAATGAGTTTTCATTAATAATACATTTAAATCGAAACCATAATTAAAACTATAAAATTATAATTCCTTACCATTTTATTTGGCCAGAATAGTATTAAGATATTATATTCAATTATTCAAACTTAATAATGATGTGATTCTATCCACATGCCAAATTAATTAATGAGGTTTATTTTGATTAAACGAAAAATCTACATGCTAATTATTTACTTCCTAATAGTTTCATTTAGTGAAATATACGACTTATTACTGCTCATCACTGGTGTTGTCACAATACATGTTGATAAGCTGACTATCTATTCAATCGTCTTTACCTTACTGATTATGGTAATGCGCTCACTGCTACTTACCTCTGTGCTAAATTATTCATTACATATTAAATCCATATTTAAACGTATTTTTGTATTAGCCATTTCATTAACATTAATCGTTGATGTGATTAACCTTTTTGTTTTCTATTTATCAAATATTGATATTTCATATTTTACGCCTTTCCATATCATTAGAAATTCACCTAAAACGTTTATATTTTTAACCGTATTATCCACTGCATTTTCTTTATTTTTAAATAAGGAACTTTCATGGCAGGAAACAAAGATATCTTAATTTTCGCTCAATTTGGCAAATGGTCTAATTAGTACCCGATTCAATCTTACATTGGCAAATATAAATACACTGTCTCATATGATTTTAGAAATCCTTTAACAATGGGGCCTTTTGATGTGCAAATTAAGTTTATGAATGGCCCTAATACCTCCACAGTGCAAACACTAGGCCCAGGAAACCACACAATTGAAGGCGATGGCGCTGGGAGTGATTATATTCGGTTAAGAGGATATGCACCTCTTGGTTCAACGATTGTCGTAACTGTACCTAATTGATGAAGAATACATATAAACAAAAAAGCCCAAGACAAATGCCTCGGGCTTGATGACAACTAAAATCTATTTTATTTAGCCGCTGGTTTGATATCTAATAATTCAACATCAAAAACTAAAGTTGAGTTAGCTGGGATACCCGGAACGCCGTTTTCGCCATACGCTAAATCAGCTGGGATCACTAACTGCATTTTGCCGCCTTTTTTCAGGTTTACTAAACCTTCAGTCCAGCCTTTAATTACTGAGTTTAATGGGATAGTCAGTGGCTCGTTACGTGAGTAAGAGCTATCAAATTCAGTACCATCAATCAGAGAGCCTTTGTAATGAACGACAACGGTTTCATCTGCTTTAGGTTTAGCGCCTGTACCGTCTTTTTCAATTTTGTACAGTAAGCCAGATTTGGTTTTCACTACGCCTTTTTCTTTAGCGTATTTTTCACGGAATTCAGCGCCTTTTTTCTCATTACTGGCTGATTCGTCTTTCATTTTTTTATCGGCAGCTGCTTTAACTTGCCCTTCGAACTGACGCAGGGTTTCTTCAACTTCTGCATCGGTCATTTTGCTTTTACCATTGAATGCATCTTGAACACCCGCCAACAGTTGTGCGTTATCCAAGTTAATACCAATAGTTTTTTGTTCTTCTAATGAATTCTGCATGTAGCGACCTAAAGAAGCGCCCAGTGCATAAGCATTACGCTCTTCAGCATTTTTAAATGCGCTACTTTGTGCTTTGGCTTCCGCTGCCATAACTTGCGGAGCAGTGAAAGTAAGTGCCAACGTTGTTGCCAGAAGACTTGCCTTAAACAGTGATTTCATCCTAATCTCCGATGATTTTAATGCGAACCTATTTGAATAGTAAACCCAATGTTAACCATTCATTTTATGATAATGCCCCTAGTGCTTTGGGTCTCATTATTTATTTGTGATAGAAACAGTATAATCATTTCTTCAGACAACATTAACAAAAAGAGGTTTCATCGCCTATATGTTTAACTAAAACTTATCTGTTGATTTGTAATGTTCGGTTATTATGATGGTTTGATTATGATGAAAACGCCTAAGGAGAGTCGAAAATGGACTCATCTCATTCATTCGAACAACGTTTAGAACTTTTAGAAAGCAAAGTGGCTTTCCAAGAATTAGCTATCGAACAGCTAAATCAAGTGATTACTGACCAGCAAATGCAGTTGACGCGGATGCAGGAACATTTACGCATCGTCACGGAAAGGCTGAAATCGTCGCAAGATTCCCATTTGGCGCGACCAGAAGAAGAAACACCGCCGCCACATTATTGATAGCGACAAAAAAGGAAGCTTTCGCTTCCTTTTTTATTCTAAAACAAACACTAATACAGCGTATTAGTGGCAACCGCAGCCACCTTGTTTGTGACCATGGCCGTGGCCTTCGCCACCACCACAACAACCGCCTTCTGAACCGTGGCTATGACCGCCACCGCCACAGCAACCACCTTCGTGGTCGTGGTCATGGTCGTGACCATCTGCGCCATGAACGTGACCATGTGCGATTTCTTCTTCTGTTGCTTCACGGATGCCCATGACTTCAACATTAAATTTCAGGTTTTGACCTGCTAACATGTGGTTACCGTCAACGATAACTTCGTCGCCTTCAATCCCTGTGATTTCGACAGGAACTGGGCCCATATCAGTGTCAGCTAAGAAACGCATGCCAACTTCCAGCTCATCAACACCCATAAAGACATCTTTAGGAACGCGTTGAACTAAGTTGTCATCGTATTGACCGTATGCATCGTCAGAAGCCACTTCAACATCGAAGTTTTCACCAACAGAACGGCCTTCTAACGCTTTTTCTAGACCAGAAATTAAAGAACCACGGCCGTGCAAATAGTCCAGTGGCGCGCTTGCCGGGGACTCATCAACTAAAACACCGTCTTCTGTTCTTACTTGATAAGCCAAGCTGACCACCAAGTCTTTTGCTACTTTCATGACATCTCCTACTACCCGTAAGGGGAAAATTTTTTGCCAATTGTACCGAAAAACAATGATGATGTATTGAGAATTGACAAATTTCTCTTATTCAGGTGTAAAAATACCAATCACCTGCTCTTTTTGCCTTACGTGCTCGGTGGCAACCTCCCCCGCTTGGCGTTGTTGGTCGCCACAGTTGACGCACTCCACCACATCAATTTTATCTTCACGCCACATCATCAACGTATCTTGTGATTGGCATTTCGGGCAGGTCGCGCCTGCAATAAAACGCTTACGTGTTGAAGCCATTTCTTACCCTTATTGTTCATTGTTCCAGCTATGTGGCTGCCGGTGTTCTCTTTGCATCTCTTTTTCAAATAGCTCATTGAGCTCACGACGCGCTTCTTTTACACGTGAAATTTGCCCGCTATCGCTATTTTCACTTTCGGGATAGACGTCCCGCAACATGCGCATATCTAAGCGACGGAAATGCTGTTTTGCCCGGTAGGCTTTGTGTGGATGCATACCGGTACTAATTAATGCCTTGCTACCGAGCTCCAAAGCACTAGAAAATGTTTCACGGCTAAAGTCGGTCACGCCACTGTGCAATAATTCATGTGCCTCCAGACGGCCTTTTGCTCGAGCAATAATATGCAAGTTAGGAAAGTTTTCTTGGCAAATTCGCACAATTTCCATCACTTCCTCAGGCACATCACTAGTGATCACAATGGCTTTGGCTTTATCAGCCCCCGCTGAACGCAGTAATTGCAGCTCTCGCGCATCACCGTAATACACGGTATAACCGTAGCGACGCATTGTGCCAATCGCGGTCACATCTTGTTCAAGTACCGTGATTTTGACTTTATTGGCCATTAATAAACGCCCAACCACTTGCCCCATACGGCCAAAGCCCACCAAAATAACATGTGGGTCGTTATCTTCCACAAATGGCTTTTCACTGGATGCAGGTTGCTGATTATATCGGTAGTTCAAATAAGCATCTATCAGCTGCATCACAAGTGGCGTTGTCATCATCGAAAGTGTGACCACCACCAGCAAAAGATCCATTTGGCGTTCATCAATGACACTTGCCCCAAAAGCCGTCGCATAAATAACGAAGGCAAATTCACCGCCTTGGCTTAAGACACCAGAAAATTGGGCTCGAGCGCCATTACGCAGCCGTGCAGCAAAACCAAGCAAATACAGCACCAACGCTTTTACTGCCACTAAGACCACCACGGCGATCAATACCTGAGGTAAATAAGTCCACAATACTTGTAAGTTAAGCGACATCCCTACAGAGATAAAAAACAACCCCAGCAATAAGCCTTTAAATGGCTCAATGTTGATTTCCAATTCATGGCGGAATTCTGTTTCCGCTAACATGACTCCTGCCATAAAGGTACCTAACGCCATCGAAAAACCGAGGCTTTCCATAATCAACGCAGAACCTAATACCACTAAGAGTGCAGCAGCGGTAAAAATTTCATGCACACCCGATTTTGCAGCTAGCCTAAACATCGGACGTAATAAGTAGCGACCAACCACCCATAACCCAAAAAAAGCAACAACTTTTAAGCCAATTTTTTGCCAGTCGCTGGTTGCCGTATCCCCTGCCAATAAGGGGATCAATGCCATAATCGGGATCACCGCCATATCTTGGAATAGCAAAACAGAAAAACCAAGCTGACCGCTCTCTTTATTGGACATGCCCTTTTCGTTCATCAGTTGCAGTGCCATCGCTGTTGATGACATTGCCATCCCCAGCCCACCCACAATGGCGGCTTGCCATGAAAATTTGGCAAGAAACAGTAGTGATGCCATGATTGCTGCGGTGACCACAACTTGAACGGTGCCCACACCAAAAATCGAACGCCTCAGCTCCCATAACTTAGAGGGTTTTAACTCTAAGCCAATTAAGAACATTAAAAACACGACGCCCATTTCAGAGAAATGCAAAATATCATCAACATTATGGATAAAGCCAAGTACAAATGGCCCAATCATAATCCCTGCCAATAGATACCCAAGTACCGCGCCCAAACGAATTTTCTGGGCAATGGGTACCATGATGACACCCGCGCAGAGGAAAATGATAACAGATTCAAATAGCCCCATATCTGACATTAGGAAAGCCCTCCCGCACTCAGCGGTTGTTGTATCCATTGACGGTAGTCATCAATAAGCTGTTGAAAATGGGCTTTAGGCTGTCGACGTGCCGCATAAATAATAGTCGGCTCCAGCCATTGCATATCACACATTAATGCGGTCAATTCAAATGGACGAAGTATTTCTGTTAAAGGGTAACGGTTGTACCCATCGTGTTGGTAGGCATGGATAGGTTCCCCTGTTGTAATCACTGAGCGCCAATATTTGCCTTTTAATTTTTGATACCCCATATCGGTGGCGAAACGGCGAGTTAATACGCGGTCAAACCACTCTTTCAACAATGCGGGGCAACTATAAGTATAGAGCGGGTGCTGAAAAACAATCACATCATACAAGCACAACAGCTTTTGCTCCGCGGTCACATCAATAAAATAGTCGGGGTATGTCGCGTATAAATCATGTACCGTGACATGTTCAAAATCACGCACCGCATCAAGCAATGCCTTGTTGGCGATAGATTCATCAGGGTCTGGATGGGCATAGACCACCAGCACTTTTGGTATATTTGACATCTTTCCCTCCTCAAAGGCGTGTCAGACGGAACATTTTCCGTTACCATGCAGCCTGCTATACTCGTCTTACTTCACGTTGCAGTGTTGTTGACTACGCGCATTCGCACTAGTCACCTACTTAAGTAGGCTCTTCGCGACTCATTTGCTTGTCGCCTAACTGCACTGTGAATTATTTAGAGTATATACGTTGATAATTTAACATATTTTTAATAGACGGTTGCTATGATTGTTTTCTCTTCACTCCAAATTCGTCGAGGCGTTCGTGTTCTTTTGGACAATGCCACGGCAACGATTAACCCTGGCCAAAAAGTTGGTTTAGTGGGTAAAAATGGCTGCGGTAAATCGACGCTGCTTGCGCTATTGAAAGGCGAATTACAAGCTGAAGCAGGCTCTGCAACGTTTCCAAGCAACTGGTCTATGGCATGGGTCAACCAAGAAACCCCTGCATTAGATGTGCCCGCTCTCGAATATGTCATTGACGGTGACCGTGAGTTTCGCGCCCTTGAACAAAAACTTGCCCAAGCTAATGAAAAAAATGATGGTAATGCCATTGCGGTCGTCCATGGGCAATTAGATGCTATCGATGCGTGGACAATCCGTTCGCGTGCATCAAGTTTGCTTCATGGTTTAGGTTTCAGCCAAGCGCAATTAGACTCTCCCGTAAAATCATTTTCGGGTGGATGGCGGATGCGTTTGAACCTCGCGCAAGCGCTACTTTGCCGCTCTGATTTGTTGCTACTTGATGAACCAACTAACCACCTTGATTTAGATGCGGTGATTTGGCTGGAAAAATGGCTGAAAAGCTACCAAGGCACGTTAATCTTGATTTCCCATGATAGGGATTTCCTCGACCCAATTATTGATAAAGTGTTGCATATTGAACAAGAAACTATGTTCGAATACACGGGCAACTACTCTTCATTTGAACGCCAGCGCGCAACAAAACTGGCTCAACAACAAGCGCTGTATGAAAGCCAACAGGCTAAGGCCGCACACCTACAAAGCTATATCGACCGCTTTAGAGTGCAAGCAACCAAAGCAAAGCAAGCACAAAGCCGTATTAAGATGTTGGAAAGAATGGAAATGGTGGCACCTGCACACGTGGATAACCCATTCCATTTTTCATTCCGTAAACCTGAAAGTTTGCCAAATCCATTATTAAAGATGGAAAAAGTCAGCGCGGGCTACGGTGAAAAAATCGTTTTGCAATCAATTAAGCTGAACTTAGTGCCAGGTTCACGCATTGGGTTACTGGGGCGTAATGGCGCGGGTAAATCCACGTTAATTAAGATGCTAGCAGGTGATTTACCGCCATTACAGGGTGAAATTTCCCTCGCTAAAGGCATCAAACTGGGTTATTTCGCCCAGCACCAGTTGGAATACCTGCACCCTGAAGAATCTCCATTACAACACCTTGCACGCCTTGCCCCAGAGCAAACGGAGCAACAGCTGCGCGACTATTTAGGTGGCTTTGGTTTTAAAGGCGACCAAGTGACAGACCCTAGCGGCCGTTTCTCTGGTGGAGAGAAAGCACGTTTGGTGCTAGCACTCATCGTCTGGCAACGCCCAAATCTGTTGTTACTCGATGAGCCAACCAACCACTTGGATTTGGACATGCGCCAAGCCCTCACCGAAGCCTTGATGGCATTCGAAGGCGCATTAGTCGTGGTTTCCCATGATAGGCACTTGCTAAGAACCACCACTGATGAGCTGTATTTAGTTCACGGCGGTGCAGTAGAACAATTTGATGGTGATTTAGAAGATTACCAACAATGGCTTGCCGAGCAAAACAAGCTCGAATTGCAGCAAGTGCGTGACCAGCAAGAGAAAGACAAACCCGCCGCTGCGGCAACAGTCACCGCGCAAGATAGGAAAGATCAAAAACGTCGTGAAGCGGAGTTCCGCCAGCTAACTCAACCAATCCGTAAAAAAATCACGGAGTTGGAAAAGCAGATGGAGAAATACTCTAGGTCACTGGGCGAGTTAGAATCGAAGCTTTCTGACGCAGCAATTTATGAGCAAGATAAAAAAGCAGAGCTGACTGAATGTTTGAAAAAACAAACGGAGCAAAAATCCGCCCTTGAAGCGGTTGAAATGGAATGGATGGAGCTACAAGAAAAACTGGAAGTGATGACCAGTGAGTTTGAGGCCAACTAGTTATTCTGCCATTAATTAACACGCAAAAGGCGCCTGACTTATTAAAATCAAGCGCCTTTTTCGTTTTCTAGCTTGATGTCATTAGTGTTTCACACACATCACATAATACTGCCCATCGATAATTTCGGTTCCTTCGGTTTCATGTTCAAAGCCAGGGAACTCACTATCCCACGCCTGCAGGCTGTGTAAGTAACCGATATGTGGGCTGTTTTTATCCCCAAAACTTTCCCCTGATAGCAACATCGGGATACCTGGTGGATACGGAATAATCGAATTGGCAGCGATACGCCCGGCGAGTTTATCGAGCGGAACTGCTTCCACACGGTTAGCGACAATTTCTTGGTACGCATCTCGTGGGCTCATCACCACTTCAGGCAATTGTTCATACGCTTGATTCAGCTGCCCAGCAGGGTTATTTTTCTGTAGATAGATAAACATTTTATCGCCTAAGTCACGTAACCCCATGTGACCATATATTTCAGGGGCACTTTCCACCACTTCAGGTAACACCTTTTTCAAACTGGTGTTATTGTCATAGTGGCGTTTAAAGGAGAGTAGCGCATTAACTAAAGTCCCCCACTTCCCTTTAGTGATCCCCATGGAAAACAAGAACATAATCTGGAAATCCGTTGTCCGTGTTGGCACAATCCCATAATGGTTCAACCATGCAGTCACCAGTGCTGCGGGTACGCCAGTGTCTTGCAGTTTGCCATCGTCCCCCATTCCTGGTGATAAAATACTGACTTTAATAGGGTCAAGCATTGCCCAGTTTTCAGGGATATCTTTAAAACCGTGCCATTTATCCTCAGGGTTCATTACCCAGCAGCTCTGCTCTTTCATCAGCAACTCAACAGGGGCATCTTCAAAAGCATAGCGTTTCCCTGTCGCAGGGTCCTTCACCATTTCCTGATTCCATGGCTTAAAGAACCATTCGTCATCATTGAGAAACTCTTTATACAAATAACCCAATGATTGGCGGAAATCGATAGATTCACGAATAACTTCGTCGGTGAGTGAACGCCCGCTATTACCATCCATCATATCCGCCGCGATATCGTTTGAGGCACAAATGGCATACAGCGGCGAAGTGGTGGCGTGCATATGATAAGCCTGATTAAAGCGATTGAAATCAATCGAGTTACGACCATTTCGGATGTGAATGAATGATGCTTGGGATAACGCATTCAACAACTTATGTGTGGAGTGAGTGGCAAAAATCGTCGGCTCATCGCCATTTCTCGGCTCATCTCGCATAGCAAAGTGGTTATGATAAATCGGATTAAAACGTGCATACCCATACCATGCTTCATCGAAATGAATTCTATCCAATGATTTATCCAGTAAATCTTGAACTTTGCGTGCATGGTAGCAGACACCATCGTAGGTACAGTTAGTGACAACACTATAGGTAGGGCGTTTACCGATTTTGTCCAATGTTAATGGATTCTTAGCGATCTTTTCAGCAATGGCTTCGGGTGTCATCTCTTTCGGATAAATTGGACCGATAATACCATAGCGGTTACGGCTAGGTGTCATATACACAGGTTTAGCCCCTGTCAGGATCAACCCCTGCTCAATCGATTTATGACAATTTCGGTCGATGACGACGACATCATCATCAGTCATGCAAGCTTGCATAATCGTTCGATTGGAACCCGATGTCCCGACAACCACCGAATAAGATTGGTCAGCACCAAAGATACGCGCGGCATTTTTTTCACATTCACCAAATGCCCCTGTATGGTCTAGCAATGAGCCCACTGCAACTCGCTCAATCCCAATATCTGTGCGAAATAAATTCTCACCAAAAAAATCGTGATAAATACGCCCCGCAGGTGTTTTGGTAAAACCAACCCCACCTTGGTGCCCTGGGGCCGCCCACGAATATTCATGTATGTCACTGTATTTAATTAAGCTTTTCATTAATGGCGGCAACAATTGTGCACGATAGCGAATAATCGCCGCAAGTACACGCCCAGCAATAAAGTCGGCTGAATCTTCTAAAATCCAAGCAAATTCATCGACTTGCTCCATCATTTTTCGGTCAAAAGCGGTTAGCGCTTCTTCACGATCGCTCAGTAAAAAAACAGGGACATCTTCTTGTCGACGGTGAAGCTGAGTAATTAATTGATGAGCTTGGGTTTGTTCTTGCTTATCTGACATATCGCGGCCGTATAGCAAGCAATCGATGCTCGTATTTGAACGAATGTAAGCCATCCCATCTTCAAAATCCCGAATAATCACGGTTTCAACATGTTCATCGTTCAATTCGCTTGCCAGTCTTGCTACTGCGTGGCTAATAACGGAATCTTCGTCAGTTAACTCAGTATAAACAATGAGTGCTCTCATCAATAATTCCCCTTTGAATATTTCAAATTTAAATACTTATAACTTTAGTCTTAACGCAAATAGGTATGTATTGCAAAGTTATCGATGAGTTATAAGACTAAAGGCTATTCATCTAAATTATTAATTGCCATTCTCGCATTCATAACTAAAGACTTGGCTTTAGCCTCGCGTTTTTGTAGCAATGCCATAAAAATGAGGTCGGTTATAGTGTTTTGAGCTGTTCGAGATGAAATAGACGAACTACGCCACTCATCTTCTTCCGCAATACTTTCAATAACGTAATCAGAGAGTTGCGCCAGTGGTGAATGTCGGTCACGCGTTATCGCGATAACCGATGCTCCTTGCTTACGAGCGATATTCGCTGCACTCAGCATGTCTTTTCGCTTGCCCGTAAACGAGATAACAATCTGTACATCATTGGAATTTAACGTTAATGCCGCTGCAATTTGCACATGATGATCAAATTCGACCAAGGTAGTAATCCCAATTTTTTGCAGCTTATAACTTAAATCCTTTGCCGTGAGCCCTGAGCCGCCAATGCCGACTATCTGCACCCGCTGAGATTTATCGATTAACGCCACGACCTTTTCAAACTGCTTGAAATCAATATGCTTTGTTGTCTCTGTTATCGAATGGTTTTTCTCCATCGCAAGCTTTTGCGCCACCACCATCAAATTATCATTCGGTGCAATTCGATTATGCAATGCAGTATGAGCCGTCCCTTCATTAAGTTTCTGGCGCCCAATAATTTCACTTAGCGCCAATTTCAGCGCAGGGTACCCCTTAACGCCCACTTTTTGGCTAAACTTCACAATAGCGGACTGGCTGACATTTAGCTTCTCAGCCAGTTGAGATGAAGACAAACTCAATATATTTTCTGGATTTTCCAGGATAAATTGCGCAATTTTCCGCTGATTTTCTGCTAATCGCGGTAGTGAATACGTGATGACATCCAATAATGTCATAGTGAGCCCCCAAAAGGTGTAAATTTCAAGCCATCAAAAAAATAATAATAATAATAATAATAATAAATTATTCCAATAAAACTTAATCGATACGTTAAAAATAATCGAATAAATTCAATGAAAAGTGACTCTTTAATTTGAAATAAATGACAAAATATTCCTTTATATTCGCAAGTTAGAATAGATAACACCGTGATTTCAATCACACCAAAGGAATAAATAATTCCATAATATTGGCACAATATCTGATTTAGGAGCTATTTCATGACTATCGACTTAAGCAAAATGGTAACGGAAAGCCGCAATTCCGCAAGTACACATATCGACCAACTTCCTACCTTGCAAATGCTGCAAGTGATTAACAACGAAGACAAACAAGTCCCTTTAGCTGTCGAAAAAGTCTTGCCTGAAATTGCACAGTTAGTTGATAAAGTCGCAGACGCATTTCTAAACGGTGGTCGATTAGTTTACTCGGGCGCTGGTACCTCTGGGCGTTTAGGCATACTTGATGCCAGTGAGTGCCCACCAACTTATGGAACTCCTCATGAGCAAGTCATCGGCCTCATTGCAGGCGGTCACCAAGCCATTTTTCGTGCCGTCGAAAACGCAGAAGATAAACCTGAGTTAGGTGAACAAGACCTGAAAAATATCCAATTTAATGAAAAAGATGTACTCGTTGGTATCGCAGCAAGTGGGCGTACTCCGTATGTGTTAGGCGCTTTAGCTTATGCAGGCTCTGTCGGCGCCACGACAGCAGCCATTAGCTGTAACCCAAATAGCCCCATCGCCAATGCAGCAGATATCGCAATTACCCCTATTGTTGGTCCAGAAGTGGTCACTGGTTCTTCACGAATGAAAGCGGGAACAGCCCAAAAACTAGTGCTGAATATGATCACCACGGGCGCGATGATCCGTATCGGTAAGGTATTTGGCAACTTGATGGTGGATGTTGAAGCCACGAATGCCAAGTTAATTGAAAGACAAACTAAAATTGTTATGGAGGCAACTGACTGTGACCGAACCACAGCTGAAAACGCACTTCAACAATGTGACAGGCACTGTAAGACGGCAATTTTGATGGTGTTATCAGGCTTGAATGCCGATGAGGCTCGTCAGCTGCTCACCAACAATAACGGTTTTATTCGTACAGCACTCAATATGGCATCTTCCGCCTAATACGCGGATTTTAATGAGAAAAATAGTATGGCTAAAATAACAATAGAAATGATGCAGCAGATCCTGCAACAAGTAGGGGGTCGTCGCAATATAAAACTAGCGGGTAACTGCATGACTCGCTTACGACTGACACTCAACAGTGACCAACTCGTCGATAAAGCCGCACTGAAACAAATCCCAGGCGTGCTTGGTGTTATCGAAAGTGACGAGCAGCTACAAATTGTCCTAGGCCCAGGTAAAGCCCAAACCGCCGCGGACTTAATGAACAAAATGCTAGAGGATGAAGAAGATGAGCACGATGAATCACCTCATCAAACTCAAGATCTGAACGAAATTGCCTCTGCCAATAAGCAGCAGTTGAAAAAGAAACAAACTAGCGCGGTACACCGCTTTCTATCAAAGTTTGCCACCATCTTTACTCCCCTAATTCCAGGGTTTATTGGTGCAGGTCTGTTGATGGGGATCGCATCATTACTTGGGTTATTAGTCACCAATGAAAACGTGTTCCCACCAGACTCCCAGCAGCTGGCTTGGTTAAAAAGTGCCATTGCTTACCTAGCCATATTTGGTAAAGGTTTATTTACCTTTATGGGGTTATTAATTGGCTACAACGCCCAAAAAGCCTTTGGTGGAAGTGGCGTTAATGGCGCAATTATTGCCGCCTTATTTATTTTAGGTTACGACCCAGAAGCAACAAAAGGCTTCTATTCGGGGATGTCTAACTTCTTTGGTTGGCACATCGACCCCCGCGGCAACATTATTGGGATTTTAATTGCTTGTATCTTTGGTGCATGGGTTGAAAAACAAGTCCGCAAAATTATTCCATCCAGCCTTGATATTATTCTGACCTCAACTATTACTCTGTTAATTGTAGGTGCAGCAACCTTTATCTTTATCATGCCGATTGGTGTTTGGCTGTTCGATGGAATGTCTTGGTTATTTATGCACTTAAACGGTAACCCGATTGGTACCGCAGTCTTAGCTGGGTTGTTCTTAATTGCGGTCATGTTTGGGGTTCACCAAGGGTTTATCCCTGTTTATGTTGCCTTAGTGGATGCACAAGGGTTTAACTCGCTATTCCCAATACTGGCGATGGCGGGTGCAGGCCAAGTCGGTGCGGCGCTTGCCTTATACGTGAAAGCCAAAAAAGGCTCTGTAACCCGCGGACAAATTGGTGGGGCGCTGTTCCCTGGGTTCTTAGGGATTGGCGAGCCGTTGATTTACGGTGTCACACTCCCTCGCGTCAAACCGTTTGTGACAGCATGTTTAGGTGGCGCAGCAGGAGGGTTCTTTATCGGTGCGGTAGCATGGATGGGTTTGCCCGTAGGTTTAAATACTGTGTTTGGCCCATCTGGATTAATCGCGATCCCCTTAATGACCTCAGGGCAAGGCGTACTCGCAGGGATGGCAGTGTATGCGGGCGGCATACTGGTTTCGTATGTCTGCGGTTTCCTCTTTACTTACCTATTTGGCAGTAAAGGCGTCGATTTAAGTTAATCACTCCCTAAGCAAAAGCCGCATGTAGGTGCGATGCGAGGGAAAACTTAGCCTAACCATCGAATTACCAACGGGTCACGACCGTACTTTTCATATATAGAGATGCCAAGAAGCTAAATATGATTAGCTTCTTGGCTATAGGCATTACTCTAACCAAATTAATGGCACGCACAGTGCGGTCAGCAATCCCATTGTCCAGTTAAAGATAAACCATGCACGCCGGCTACGAAGAAACAGGCTAATTAACGAGCCAAACCCCATCCAAATAAGCCCTGCCGCCAAATTCACAACCACAAAAGCGATACTCATCATAATAATTGACTGAGTGAATAACTCACCAGGTAGACTAAACCCACCAACGGCACCTAAACCCATCATCCATGCTTTTGGGTTTAAAAATTGCAATAAACCGCCTTGATACCAAGTGACGCTTTTTGCCACTTCGCTATTTGCTTTAAGTGGTGCATAATTTGCCGTGGCGGTTTTCCATGCAAGCCACAATAAGTAAATACTGCCCGCAATTTTTAACACGATATGGATCGCAGGATATAGCAGTAAAAGCGCAGCAATCCCAAATGCAGAGAGGTAAAGTATGAGCTGCATACCTAGCATGATCCCAAGGCATAATGTGATAGTACGACGAAAACCATAGTTTGCTGCACTTGAGGTCAACAACATGTTGTTAGGGCCAGGTGTGACTGCGGCAATGAATAGAAATGTAAAAAGTGAAAAAATCAGCCCCAGTGTCATTTATACTTTAATCCTCAAACTCAAATTTGTTTACTTGCATCACAAAAAAATAACAGTATGTTATGTGACTCACAAGAGTCCCCATTAAATAAAATAAGGCTATGTCAGAAAACTTTCGTCCGATAAGTTGGGCTAAGAATCCACACCTCCAAACTTTGTTGCCAAGAATTTTTCGCAGGACACCGAAAATTAAACCTCTTTGGCAGAGACTTGAATTGCCTGATGGCGATTTTATCGATCTTGCTTGGAGCGAAAAACCTGAGCTCGCTGCACATAAGCCGCGTTTAGTTATTTTTCATGGGTTAGAAGGCAATTTTAAAAGCCCTTATGCCCACGGCATGCTAGAAAGCGCACAAAACCAAGGTTGGTTAGGTGTCATCATGCATTTTCGGGGTTGCAGCGGCGAACCGAATCGCCAGCAGCGTATCTATCATTCAGGTGAAACCAGTGATGCACGTTATTTTTTGCGTTGGCTAAAGCACACCTTTGGTGATGCGCCAACAGCAGCGGTGGGTTATTCCCTTGGTGGCAATATGTTAGCGTGTTATTTAGCCGAAAGTGGTCAAAATGCAGATGTAGATGCAGGTGTCGTGGTCTCTGCACCGCTCATGTTGGAAGCCTGTTCATTGCGGATGGAAAAAGGGATTTCCCAATTTTATCAACGCTATTTACTCAATGGCTTAAAACGCAATGCGACTCGCAAACTCGTTCGCTATCCAGGTTCATTACCATTAAATCTGTTACAGCTAAAGCAACTTAAACGGATCCGTGAATTTGATGATGTGATCACCGCTCGTATTCATGGCTTTGATGATGCGACGGATTACTATCAAAAATGTAGCGCGCTCCCTAAGCTTGCCTATATCACCAAACCAACGTTAATTATTCATGCCAAAGATGATCCGTTTATGGCGCCAGAAGTAGTTCCTGATCTATCACATTTACCTAAAAATGTGGAGTACCAGATGACGGAACACGGTGGTCATGTGGGCTTTGTGAGTGGCACATTAAGAAAGCCCAAAATGTGGCTAGAAACCCGCATTCCACAATGGCTAATCCCTTATCTAAATAAGGAAAAAAAATGATTATTCCTTGGCAAGAACTTACGCCTGAAACACTGGAAAATCTAATTGAAAGCTATGTGTTACGCGAAGGCACTGACTATGGTGCCCAAGAAAAAAGCCTGCAAGATAAAGTGAACGATGTGAAACGGCAGTTAGTTTCTGGCGAAATTGTGCTAGTCTGGTCAGAATTGCATGAATCCGTTAATTTCATGCCTAAAGCCCGCTAACCCGCTTCGTTCGCTGTTTCTGAAATAGTGGCCATAAGCGCAACACAGGGAGTCCGCTATGTCCAAAAAACACCCGATTATTGCCATCACTGGTTCAAGCGGTGCTGGCACAACGTCAACTAGCCAAGCCTTTCGTAAAATATTCCACCAATTAAATATCCAATCAGCCACACTAGAGGGGGACAGCTTCCACCGTTACACGCGCCCTGAAATGGATATGGCGATTCGCAAAGCCAGAGAGCAAGGCCGCCATATTAGTTATTTTGGTCCAGAAGCCAATGACTTTGCGCTACTTGAGCAAACACTGGTGGATTACGCCAAAACGGGCTGTGGGAAATCGCGTAAATACCTACATACCTATGATGAAGCAGTACCTTATGGCTTACAACCAGGTACGTTCACTCCTTGGGAATCGTTACCTGAAAAAACGGATGTGCTGTTTTATGAAGGCTTACACGGTGGGATTGTGACACCTGAGCACAATGTCGCGCAACATGTTGATTTACTGGTAGGTGTTGTGCCTATTGTGAACTTAGAGTGGATACAAAAACTCATCCGTGACACCACTGAACGTGGGCACTCTAGAGAAGCAGTCATGGATTCGGTGGTACGTTCAATGGGGGATTATATTAACTACATCACACCACAATTTTCCCGTACCCATATTAACTTCCAACGCGTACCTACTGTAGATACCTCAAACCCATTTTCAGCGAAAGCTATTCCTTCACAAGATGAAAGTTTTATTGTTATTCGCTTTCGTGGACTTGAACAGATTGATTTTCCCTATCTACTGTCAATGATATCTGGCTCGTTTATCTCTGCGATGAATACGATTGTCGTGCCAGGGGGGAAATTAGGCTTAGCAATGGAATTAATTATGATGCCAATAGTCGAAAAGCTAATTACTCAGAAACATGACTAAATTGTTTTTTTGATTATTAAATAAGATGCTTACCATTAATTAAAATAAGCATCTTATTTTTAAAATATATCAATAACTATTAAATTTATTTTTAATTTTTAATTTCAAAGCTATGTGTCACTTCGACGGTCTTTTCTAACATCAACGCGACTGAACAATATTTTTCAGCAGAAAGCTGAACTGCACGTTCAACCGCTTTATCCGTTAATTCATTCCCTGTTACAATAAAATGCAAATGGATTTTAACGAAATAACGAGGCGCTTCTTCACGGCGCTGAGAGGTTAATTTCACTTCACAGTCGGTAATATCATTACGGCCTTTTTGTAAGATGGATACCACATCAATTGCACTGCAACCACCTGCAGCCATTAACACCATTTCCATTGGGCTTGGTGCTTTATCGCCTGCATTGCCGTCCATCATCACTTGGTGGCCTGACGCTGACTCACCTAAAAAAGAGAGCCCCTCCACCCATTTAACTCTTGCTTCCATTTTATTCCCCTTGAAATGAAATCGATTTAAAGGCTACATTGTTCCATAGATATAAAGAATGTTATATCAGCTTTATTCTGCTGAAGCGATACAGGGAAGACTTTCTGTATCGGATATGCTACAAACAATACTTAGTTGATAGGATTAAGATCAAAACTCAACGTTTTATTTGATTATATTATAGTGTTGATATCAATTTGTTTACCCTAACCATGAAAAGCGATTGATGCAATGTTGCTCTTCCTGTTATTTAGGGTATATAAGACAAATTAATATGCTAAGCTAGTGACTTTAAAGCCAGCCTTTCTGGTACGCTTTTTCCGGATGGCTGCAATAACATACAGAGGATAACGCTAATGGTTCTCGGCAAGCCACAAACAGACCCTACTCTTGAATGGTTTTTGTCACACTGCCATATTCATAAGTATCCATCCAAGAGCACACTGATCCATCAGGGTGAGAAAGCAGAAACCCTTTACTACATAGTTAAAGGTTCAGTGGCTGTTTTAATCAAAGATGAAGAAGGCAAAGAAATGATCCTCTCCTACCTGAATCAGGGGGATTTCATTGGTGAGCTTGGATTATTTGAAGAAGGGCAAGAACGTACTGCGTGGGTTAGAGCAAAAATCGCCTGCGAAGTTGCTGAAATTTCTTACAAAAAATTCCGTCAATTGATTCAGGTTAATCCTGATATCTTAATGCGCCTTTCCGCGCAAATGGCAAGCCGCCTGCAAACAACGTCAGAAAAAGTGGGCAACCTCGCCTTCTTAGACGTAACAGGCCGTATTGCACAAACGCTACTGAATTTAGCCAAACAACCTGATGCCATGACACATCCAGATGGGATGCAAATCAAAATCACCCGTCAGGAGATTGGCCAAATCGTTGGTTGTTCCCGTGAAACTGTCGGCCGTATTTTGAAAATGCTGGAAGATCAAAACTTAATCTCCGCGCATGGTAAAACCATTGTTGTTTACGGTACTCGATAACTAACCTTTCGCCTCACTCCCTTGGTGGGGCGCACACTTTGGAATAGCTTTATATTATTGGTATAAAGCTATTCACCCAAAATACAATTTTTATATATCATTTCTTAATGAGTGTCGTTTCTTTATATTTTCCTAGCTAATGATCACACTAAGATAGTGCTAACAAAACTATTATTAGGAGATTATTCGTTATGAAGTTAGAAGGTAAATTAAATAGTCAAGACAGTAAAATTAGTAACATCAACAATAAAAAAAAGCATCCGCCCCCTTTTTCATTGATAATTTAAATATTATTAATAGATTAAACTCTGAGAATTATAAGAAAATAAATTTCGCTACTCAGAGCCGTGAATTTCAAAAAAGAGCACAACCCGAGCTAAATCAACTACCTTATTCACCACCTGTTGAAAAACTCTTATTGCCTTATACCTATCATGATGATGATTTAGTTTCCCCATCAGATATCTTTCAAAACAACATCACCATCGAAAATAATTCGCCAACGAAAATCAAACTGGAAAATACGCCCATGAAAACTAGCAACTCTAATGCTGAATTAATTAACATAGACCGAAAAAAAAATTTAATTAGCGATTTTGGCATCAATAAAATAAAACAATTCTTTTATAATTCGATTGAAAAAGTACAATCAACGGGCAAGGTTCAAGCTTTAGTGGTTAAAAACAAACTGAATCCTAGAAAGGAAGATATTTACAACGTTAAGTTTTATAAAAAAAATGGAGTATCTGAAATACAAAAGGCTAACAAACAAAATGCAGAGGCTGTAAACGAAGAAAAAAACCCACCAATATCATTTTCAGGTAAGGATAGAGAATTATTTAATCAAGCTAAAAACCTAAAAAACAAAATTCACGAACTCGAAAAAAAGATGTCATCCCATAAGGATTTTAACAAGTTAGATGACAAATTCAAATATACTAAATCTGCCCAGAATCTAATTAACGAATGCATTTCCTCTCCATCTAATAAAAGAGATACTAAATTTAGTGCTACCATTGAAACTATGAATGGAGTCATTAATAAATTAAATAATCAACTCAGTTCTCTTAAAGAAAATGAAGAGAAAGTCATAAAACATACATCTGGAAAAAATATGTTCAATAGTAATGAGAGCCTAAACTCTAATTCCTCAGGTTATCAATCAGATAACAATTCCTCTTTAGGTAATTCAGTGTGCTTTTCAGATGACTTTCCACATCAAGAGAAAAATAAAAACATTAGATTAATAAGTGAAAATTTCAGCAATCTAAATAAAAATGAAATTACAGATAATAAAGTGAACAAAACCAGACTACCTGAAAAAGAAAAAAATAAAACCCCTAAAAAGCTAGAAAAAACACAGGCAGAAAAAATGAAGCAATTAACCAAAGGAAATAGTTCAACAGGTTATATTCATCCCTCTCGTCGAAATAAAATAAATAACTCAAATAAAATGGAACAAATAAAGCAACTTAATAAAAAAATAGCTGAGTTGGAAGCTTTGAAAAAAGAATACCAAGAAATGGCTATTGTCACTTCAACACAAGAAAAACAAGCTGCGCAATTAATATTAAAGGCAAAACAAGGTCCTGTAAAAAGTAGAAAAATTTAATCAATAAAACGTTTATTGCAGAGGCAAAAATGCCTCTGCAACTTTACTCGATAATTTAACCTAACAACTTCCCAATCGCCTTCTCTAATTTTGCCATACCACTGTTGATTTCTTCTTCCGAAATAATCAGCGAAGGCGTAAAGCGCAGTACGTTAGTGCCAGCGTTTAACATCATTAGCCCTTCTACTGCACTGGCTTGTAAGATATCTTTCGAACGGTTGAATAACCTGCCGTCAAGCTCTGCACCAATTAAAAGCCCCATTCCTCTGATTTCAGAAAAAATGTTATATTTATCATTCAGCTTATTTAAATGTGCAACAAATAGCTCGCGACGTTTTTCAACACCACTTAGCACTTCTTCAGTATTAATAATATCAAACGCCGCATTGCCTACAGCACAAGCTAATGGATTACCACCATATGTGGTGCCATGTGACCCCACTTCCATCGTTTTAGCGATTTCTTCTGTAGTGATCATGGCGCTGATAGGGAAACCACCACCCAGTGCTTTTGCCGTGGTTAAAATATCAGGCGTCACACCATAGTGCATATAAGAAAATAATTTGCCTGTGCGCCCCATTCCACTTTGTACTTCATCGAAAATTAATAAGGCGTTATTTTCATCACACAGCTTACGAACACCTTGCAGAAATTCTGACGTAGCGGCAGTGACGCCACCTTCGCCTTGTACGGGCTCTAAAACAACCGCACAAGTGTTCTCATCGATCACCGCTTTAACTGCATCAAGGTCGTTAAAAGGTACATGGATAATGTCCGCAGGCTTTGGCCCAAAACCGTCTGCGTATTTAGCTTGCCCACCAACCGAAACGGTAAATAGTGTGCGGCCATGGAACCCCTGCTTGAATGCAATGATTTTGGTTTTATAAGGACTGTATTTTGTGATGGCATAACGACGCGCTAGCTTAAAAGCCGCTTCATTGGCTTCTGAACCTGAGTTCACAAAAAATGCGCGATCGGCAAATGTCGCTTGAGTGATCTTTTGCGCGAGTTTAAGTGCTTGTTCATTGGTAAAGATATTACTGACATGCCAGAGTTTTTCACTTTGCTCGCGGACTGCTGCGACTAAACTTGGATGGCAATGCCCTAACGCTAAAACGGCAATTCCGCCTGCAAAATCAATGTATTCTTTGCCCTGCTGATCCCAAACTCGGCTTCCTTCGCCTTTTACTGGAATAAACTCAGCGGGCGAAAATATAGGCAACATGACTTGGTCAAAAGTCTGCCGATTTACTGATTGTTGTTCTGTCATACCCCTCACCTGCTCTAACTGGATGCTTAAGTGAAAATATAAGCATCAAATATGAATAAAAAATCACAAAAGAGCAATAGGCAAGGGGGAAATATGCATAATTAATTTATTATTAGTAATATTGCCAGACTAATACTTTAAAAAGTTGTTCAATAACTCATGGCCTTGTTCACTCAAAATGCTTTCAGGGTGAAACTGAACGCCTTCGATTGGTAAGGTTTTGTGCCGTATTCCCATGATTTCATCTACATCACCGTTATTCAGTGACCATGCTGATACATCAAAAGAAACAGGAAGTGTCTCTGCTGCAATAACGAGAGAATGATAACGAGTGACCGTCAACGGGCGGTTCAAACCTTTAAACACACCTTGATGGTTATGATGAATTGCGGATGTTTTTCCGTGCATCACTTCACGGGCTTTGACGACTGATGCGCCAAAAGCTTGCCCTATGGCTTGGTGGCCAAGGCAAATCCCCAAAATAGGCAATTTCCCCGCAAAATACTTTATCGCCTCAAGGGAGATCCCAGCTTCATCTGGTGTACATGGCCCAGGTGAAATCACCAGATGCGTAGGCGAAAGCTGTTCAATTTCTTCGATGGTAATTTCGTCATTACGTTTTACAACAACCTCAGCACCTAACTCACAAAAGTACTGGTAAAGGTTGTAAGTAAATGAATCGTAATTATCAATAAGTAGAAGCATAGTAGCCTATCCGACTGATTTTTATCATTATATATTATATCCCATGCATATTTTTCGGATATTGACAATCAGAACGATGATTAAAACACCACGAAAAATAACAAAGGGCGGCTATCATAGCACAGCCTAAGCAAGAAAATAGCCTATTTAAGTCAAGGAATGCTTTTTATCCATAAAAATTTCCATATAAAAATCATGGAATTATATTTACACCCACATAACAATTTCATAATGAGATTAAGAATTACTTTAAATACAAGGGAGTAAAAGTATTGACTAAAACGATGAAATTCAGACAAACTTTTCGTGGATTTAATAGACAAAAATTAAATTAGAGCCAAAATTAGCACTAAAAATAGAGCTAAAAGCAAATTTAAAAAAAATCCTGCAGCGGTGATGAAAGAACCGGCTTTCACTACAGCATAATTGCTATAAAATTAAGCTCAAGAATGATGCGTATCGTCTTGCTTATACAGTGAAAAGTGATAATTCCAGTGATATTAATGTCACCGTAACCATTATTGCGGTAGATAGGCGTGATGAAATGTATAGCGAACTTAAAAAACGGCTTTTTGAGTAGTAAAAGTGGGTAAACTCATCCGCTTACCCACTAAACAGCATTAAGGCTTTTTAATCACTTCAGCTGAAATGATTGTAATTGGTTCTACGGGAACATTTTGGTATGGGCCGACATTCTCCGTTTTCACTTTAGAGATTTTATCTGCAACATCCATGCCTTTAACCACTTTACCAAACACGGCGTAACCAAAGTCACGTTGACCGTGGTCTAAAAATGCATTATCTGCAACATTAATAAAGAACTGGCTTGTTGCGCTGTCTTTATTTGCTGTACGGGCCATTGAAATGGTACCACGTAAGTTACGCAAGCCATTATCCGCTTCATTTTTGATAGGTGCGCGAGTTTGTTTTTGCTGTAAATCTTTATCGAAACCGCCACCTTGGATCATAAAACCAGGAATAACACGGTGGAAGGTTGTTCCGTTGTAATAACCTTCATTAACATATTGGACAAAGTTTTCTGTCGTCACTGGTGCTTTCTTACTGTTCAATTCTAGTTCAATATTACCCGCAGACGTGACTAATTTGATGTAAGTCTCACCCGCCGATAATGCAAAAGAGGAGGCGCTCATTGCGCAGACGGCCAAAAGTGGCACAAAAATTCGTTTTAACATGTAAGATCCCTTTCGTTATGACATATTACAACTGCAATTAGGCAATTCTAGAGCGAAGCCATCAAGATTGCTAAAGATTTACCTATATTTACTCCAAAAGCTTGAAAATCACTAATTGCGCTAGATTGTAGACCAATTTCGATAAAAAACGTCGAGAATTGTGATTATTTATCCATTGCCTACTTTTTCTACTCTTATCTAGTCATTCATTATAGGATTACCCAAGCGCGGGTAATATTTCGAGTTGTCGGAAGAGGCCAAGCAAAGCTATAATCCCCCCGCCTTTTGAGGCTAACTCAGGGAGAACGACAAATGGCAATTAAGAATCATAACTATCAGATGGCAAAATTTGTCATCAGTGCACCCGATATTCGTCATCTACCCAAAGATACGGGTATTGAAGTGGCTTTTGCTGGCCGCTCAAATGCAGGTAAATCCAGTGCGTTAAACGCATTAACACAGCAAAAAAGCTTAGCACGTACCAGTAAAACACCTGGAAGAACTCAGCTCATCAACCTATTTGAAGTTGAAGAAGGTGTACGTCTTGTTGATCTTCCAGGCTATGGTTATGCCGAAGTTCCCGAAGAAATGAAACGCAAATGGCAACAAGCACTTGGCGAATATCTGCAAAAAAGAGAGTGCATTAAAGGCCTCGTCGTTTTAATGGATATCCGTCATCCGCTAAAAGATCTCGATATGCAGATGATTGAATGGTCTGTCGCGATGAATGTGCCAGTCTTAGTCTTGCTGACAAAAGCCGATAAGCTGGCATCAGGCGCAAGAAAGAAACAGCTTACAGAAGTGCGTGAAGCGCTGGCACCATTAGAAGGGGATATTGAGGTTGAATATTTCTCTGCACTGAAAAAGATTGGTGTTGATAAACTGCGAATTAAGCTAGATAGCTGGTATAACACGCCAGCGTAACCGACCAAACAAGTGAGTCACTGATGGCTCACTAACCTGCCTCAAATCTAATTGCCTGAATTTTAGATAAAAAAATGCTCCAGTCAAAAACTTTGACTGGAGCAGCTAATATTCAGCTAAATCCGATTACGTGAAGTAAAAGGTCTGAAAGATAGAACATCTTACCTCTGTACCCTACGCCTATTAATGTACTTTATTTTTCGCTCGAAAAAAAGTCTTTTTGTAGTTTTTTTTCAAAGCTTACTACGATTCAGCTACCCATATATTCAAATCAAGATAAAAAATCGTATTTTTATTACATATTTATGAGAGCTACATCGCATAAATATGTCATTTATTTTTAATTTTTCAAGTTAAAATTCAGTGAATTATCGAGTAATTATGTTCAATTTGCAGTCAATAATACCAAACGCATAACTACCCGAAACGTATTCATAAAAAAAGCGCCTAATAAAATTTCATTAGGCGCTTCTCAACTTTAAGCTCATCAAAAACTAGTGGGCTTCATCCCAGTTATTCCCGATACCAACTTCCACTTTGAGCGGTACATCAAGCTTCAAGCTTTGCTCCATCAGGGCTTGTACCTGAGCTTGAACACGCTCTAACTCAGACTCTTTGACCTCAAAAACCAATTCATCGTGTACTTGCATTAACATATCTGCTTGTGGTTTTTCCGTTTGTAGCCAGTTATCGACAGCAATCATCGCTTTTTTGATGATGTCAGCTGCAGTGCCTTGCATTGGGGCATTGATCGCTTCACGCTCTGCAGCCTTACGGCGCATACCGTTGCTGGATTTTATATCTGCTAAATATAATCGACGCCCTTCTAAGGTTTCAACATAACCCTGTTCAGATGCCTGTAAACGCGTATTTTCCATATAACGTAGAACACCTGGATAACGTTCAAAATATAAATCCATATAACGCTGAGCTTCACCCCGCGGGATGCCTAACTGACGCGCTAAACCAAAAGCACTCATACCGTAAATCAAGCCAAAGTTAATTGCTTTTGCACTGCGACGTTGATCGCTAGTCACTTCATCAAGAGGAATACCAAACACCTCTGCTGCCGTTGCTTTATGAATATCTTTCCCTTCTGCGAACGCGGTAAGTAAGCCTTTATCCTGAGATAAATGCGCCATAATACGTAATTCAATTTGTGAATAGTCAGCCGCCATGACTTTATAACCATCACGCGCCACAAACGCTTGGCGAATTCGCCGCCCTTCTTCTGTTCTTACAGGAATATTTTGTAAGTTAGGATCTCGTGAAGATAAACGCCCTGTTGCCGTAACCGCTTGATGATAAGAAGTATGAACGCGGCCAGTACGCGGGTTAATCATGAGTGGCAGCTTATCTGTGTAGGTCGACTTCAGTTTGGCTAAGCTTCTGTGCTCCAAAAGCAATTTAGGCAACGCATGGTTAAGCGCTAGCTCTTCCAATACCTCTTCATTCGTTGATGCTGCACCACTTGGCGTTTTCTTAATCACGGGTAATTGCAGTTTTTCAAATAAAATAGTCTGCAACTGTTTTGGTGATGCAAGATTAAACTCTTCGCCCGCCAGTTCAAACGCTTCTTTTTCCAATTCAGCTAAACGCGCCGTGATCACTTTGGATTGTGCTGCCAGTGTCGCTGCATTAATTAATACCCCTTTGCGCTCCATGCGAACTAACACAGGCACCAGCGGCATTTCGATATTTTCAAAAATGTGCTTCAGTTTTGGCTCCGCTTCTACCTGCGGATAAAGTGCTTGATGCAGCAACAAGGTAACATCAGCGTCTTCAGCTGCATAATTCGCGGCTTCTTCTAGCGCAATCTGATTAAACGTCAGCTGCTTTTTACCTTTACCTGCAATCTCTTCAAAACTGACCGTTTTATGGTTAAGGTGGCGTTCTGCAAGGCTGTCCATATCATGACGTCCCATACCTGCCACACTATTTAATACATAGGATTCCAGCATGGTATCATAGCCAATACCTTTTAATTCAATGCCATAGTTTTCTAAAACTTCCGCGTCATATTTCAGGTTTTGACCAATTTTGAGAATTTTTTCGCTCTCAAGAATCGGTTTCATCGCTTGAAGGACTTCATCAAGCGGTAACTGAGCGGGTGCATCAAGGTAATCGTGGCCTAAAGGCAAATAGGCCGCATGACCCGCTTCAATCGCAAATGACATGCCGACCAAACGCGCTTCTTGCGTGTCTAAGCTGTCAGTTTCGGTATCAAAAGCAAATAAAGAGGCGGCGCTCAGTTTTTCAATCCAGCGGTCTAAATCGGCTTTTTCTAAAATAGTTTGGTAGTTTTCAGCGCTGAGTGTTGGTGTCGCAGGCGCCGCGGCTTTCACCGTTGCCGTTGCTGGCGTTGGAGCAGCTTTATTACTGGCACCTTTGCCATCCATCCAAGAGCCATTTTCAACATCCGCTAACCAACGTTTAAATTCATAGCGGCTAAATAATTGATGAAGCTTATCTGCATCAATTTCAGTAACTTGTAATTCCTCACATTTTTTATCTAACTCAACATCGGTCTTAATTGTCGCGAGTTGGTAAGATAAAAACGCAAGTTCACGGTTTTCCGCCATTTTAGGGGCTAAGGTTTTTGAACCTCTAAAACCTAATGGCGCGATAGCATCAAGGTCGTTGTAAATGGCGTCTAAACTACCAATACCTTGTAACAGTGCTAATGCCGTTTTTTCGCCAACACCCGGTACACCCGGAATGTTATCTGACGAGTCACCCATCAATGCGAGGAAATCAATAATAAGCTCAGGAGGAACACCATACTTATCTTTGACTTCATCAGGGCCTAAGATGGTGTTGTTCATGGTATTGATCAGTGTGATATTTGGCTCAACCAATTGCGCCATATCTTTATCACCCGTACTAATCAAAACAGGCATACCTTTACGGCTCGCCTCACGGGCTAACGTCCCGATAACATCATCAGCCTCTACGCCTGAAACAACCAGCAACGGTAACCCCATCGCCTCAACCATTTCATGTAATGGCGCTATTTGTGCCCGCAAGTCATCAGGCATCGGTGGGCGGTGAGATTTATAACTTTCAAATAATTCATCACGAAACGTTTTTCCCTTCGCATCGAAGACAACCGCGACATGGCTAGGCTTATATTGCAGCATTAAACTGCGCAACATATTGAGCACACCATACATGGCACCTGTAGGCTCACCTGCGCTGTTTGTAAGCGGAGGGAATGCATGATAAGCACGGTATAGGTAGGAAGAACCATCAACCAAAATAAGGGGGTTTTCTGCAATCTGAGCCATAGTCTGTCATCATCTTGTTAATCGGGAATGAAGAGCCATAGGATGCCATAATGTGGCTTAGGATACATCCCAAGTTTTACATTACGCCAACCCTCTGCCGAAATTCTGTTGAAATCGCGACCAATTTCAAACAAATGATCGCTAATTCAAGCCAACGAAGTGATTATTCACCCCATGGCTAATCACACTACGTAATGGAATATCCTGTGGATAACCGTGTGTATATATTTATGTTATTGATTGAATTCAATAAGAAAGAGGTTGTTTGTATATAAAAACAAGAAATAAAAATCAATGGGTTAGCTAATACATGTTTTGATTTAACACAAGATGAAGGGAGTCGTCGAATTGTGGATATTGATTCAGCAGTGAGGGGAAATAGCTTGATGGTGGCATGATTTGCCACCATCAAGAAGGCTTACTTTTTATTCACTAAGAAATTCACCACATTGGAGAACTCTTTGCCATAGTCTTCCGCTTTATCAGCTGAAATACCGTTGTTGCGGACTTGATATTTACCATCAACAAATAATGCTGGCACACCACGCAGTTTTAAATCTTGGGCTGCATTTTGCTGTTTTGCCACCACAGATTTGACCACGAAGCTATTCAGTGCTGCATCATACTCATCACCAGAGATACCTGCTTTGATGAAAGCATTACGGATATCAGCTTTGCTGTTGATAGTTTGTGTTTTTTGGATGCCTTCAAACAGAATTGGCGTCACTTTATCTTCTGCTTTCAATACAATAGCAACTGCCCACGCTTGCGTTAAATCAGCGCCTAAAGGCCCTAAGAAATCAACGTGATAACGTTCCATTTTTACGCCTTCCGGTAAATTTGCTTCTACCGTTTGTGGCACTTTATACACACTTTCAAACTGGTAACAGTGTGGGCAGTAAAAAGAGAAAAACTCTAAAACTTGTGGCAGGTTTTGCACAGGTTTAACATCGGTATACTCTTTACCTTCCGTGTAATTTGCCGCTGCAGCACCAAAAGACATGGCAATACCAAGCAAAGCCAACATAATTTTTTTCATAGACTACATTCTCCAAAAACAAAGACTTAAATGTTAAAACTGCGGGGTTAATTGCAAAGGAGCATCCTGCAACCGTTCAATTTGCTGCGCAAACTCAAGAGATTGCTTTTGCCAAAAATCATCAGCCTGTAGCCACGAAAACGCCCGAGGAAATGCAGGGTCTTGCCAACGGCGAATAATCCACCCGAGATAGTGAACCATACGCATCGCCCTAAGCGGCTCAATCAGCTTCAGCTGTTTTACATCAAAATCAGAAAACTCATTATAAGTTTCTAATAACGTATCTAATTGAATGAGTTGCTCTTGGCGTGAGCCATTGAGCAGCATCCATAAATCCTGAATCGCAGGGCCATTGCGCGCATCATCGAAATCCACCATCCAAGCCTCATCACGCCACAAGATATTGCCTGGATGGCAATCCCCTTGCAGCCTTAGGGTAGATAAGCTTGTTGGCCATTGCAGTTTGACCTGCGCAATCAGCTTATCCAACGATGTTACAAATGGCTCTTTATCGCGTTCTTTTAACAATGAACTTGAAACAATAATATCGCGCGGTTTATCAAGGTATTCATCCACGCCTATTGTCGGACGAAATGCAAAGTTTTTACGCTGACCAATTTGATGAATGCGCCCTAATAAATGCCCTACGCTTTCGAGCTGAAATAAGTTGTCTGTTTCATATTGCCGCCCACCGATACTCGGAAAAACAGCAAACATAAAGCCACCAAACTCCAGCACCGTTTGCCCAGCAAACTCAAGAGGGGCTGCAACAGGAAGTCCTTCATCATATAATTCTAGCGTAAAATCATGTTCTTCTTGAATTTGCGACCGATTCCAACGTTCAGGCCGATAAAACTTCACCACATAACGTTGACGATTTTCATCTTGAAACTGAAAAACGCGGTTTTCATAGCTGTTTAATTCAGTCAGCCCTGATTCTAGGTAAATCCCCGCTTCCATTAGCGCGTCTAAAATCAAGTCAGGTGAAATCCCACTAAAATGGAAATTCGAAGGTTCTATCTCATTCATGATTTAGTCTTTTATGATCCCACGAGCACGCAAAATGGCCGTTTTAAAGTCATCTTCATAGTCTTTTTTTAGCCCAGGGATCACATCGTTACTGTCAGTGCCACGCATTTTCAGATGATAAATCAATACATCATCCGTTAATTCAGATAAGCTGCCTTTAAAGCCCGCTTCATCAGCAAGTTTCTGCAATAATTCAACAAGGTTTAAATCTGAGTTATCTTTCCAAACAGGGTGCAGAAGCTCAATAACTTCATTTAAGCGATGGCATTTCATGTTTATTCCTTTATCACGAATATTCGATACAAGTTATCAATAATCATACAAGAGAAAAAGCGAACTGTTGTCAATCTACGTAAAGTTTAGCGCCAATACGTACGAATATTCATTGATTTTATAGCAAAATAGAATAAATTTTAGCAATTACTATACGCGAAAGTGTTTGCAGGTAAGTTGAAACATTTTCTTGAAGATATTCAAGGATATTGAATATGTCATTTCGACAGTCAATTACAGGGGTCATACTGGCAGGTGGCCGAGGAACACGTATGGGTGGGCAAGATAAAGGCTTAGTGCCTTTGTTAGGCAAGCCTTTGTACCAATATATCCTCGCACGCTTATCCCCCCAAGTTCACCAAGTGATGATTAATGCCAATCGCAATCAAGATGAATATCGTCAAAGCCAATTGACGGTTATTACGGATTTAAATGCGGATTTTTCAGGCCCTTTAGCAGGTATGCAAGCAGCTCTTCGTTGCGCCAAAACCGATTGGCTGCTATTTGTCCCTTGCGATGTTCCTTCTTTCCCATTGAATTTAGCGGAAAAAATGTTCATGGAAAAAGATCAGCATTTGGCCTGTTACGCTCAAGATACCGAGCGCGAACACCCCACTTTCGCCCTGTTACACCGCAGTCTCCAATCCCAACTCGATGATTATCTCGCCAGAGGTGATCGCAAATTGATGCTGTTTATGCAGAAAATCAATGCAAAAGGCATCACGTTCTCATCAGAATCTGGTTCATTCGCTAACTTGAATACGCCAGAAGATAGCCGTAACTGGGAGTTACAACAAAAATAGCCATGAAACAAAATACGCTACCTCTACTCGGAATTACCGCCTACAGCGGCACAGGTAAAACAACATTATTAAAAAAAGTCATTCCACTGCTTAGGCAACGTAACGTCCGTGTCGGTTTAATCAAGCACACCCATCATGATATGGAGGTGGATAAACCTGGTAAAGACAGCTTTGAATTACGCAAAGCAGGTGCTGACCAAACCCTTGTCGCCAGCGAAAAGCGCTGGGCGCTTATGACAGAAACCCCAGAATCCAAAGAAATGGATCTGTATTATTTAGCAAGCCGTTTTGATCCTGCGTCTTTAGACTTGATTCTCGTCGAAGGATTTAAACATGAGACGATCGATAAAATCGCTTTATTTCGATCTGAGGTTGGAAAACCACTGAATGGCCTGATCGATAACTATGTAGTCGCTGTCGCCAGTAATGAAATCATTGATACTCAAGTGCCACAGCTTGACATCAATAACCCAGAACAAGTGGCTGATTACATTGTGTCTTGGTGGCAAAAAAGCCAATAACTGCGCACATTGCGCCTATTAGTTGCATAAATAGGCGCAATACGTATTAAATAAGAATAAACAAGACTTATGACTCGTACTCAACGCTTGCTGACCTTATTACAAATCTTAAAAGAAAACCGTTATCCAATTACGGCAGAAGCCCTTGCCTCCCAGTTGGAAGTAAGTATTCGCTCAGTCTACCGCGATATAGAATCTCTCCGAAATCAAGGGGCTGAAATTGTTGGGGAAGCAGGTATCGGTTACCAACTCAAAACAGGGTTGTTATTACCGCCATTAACCTTTGATGAAAATGAATTAGAAGCATTGATTTTAGGTTTGCGTTGGGTAAAAAGTAATGCAGATACTGAACTTAAAAATTCAGCCATACGTGCAATCAGTAAAATCAATGCGGTGGTCGCGGGGAATGCCCAAAAGATCCTCAATCAAAATACCTTATTTGCCCCTACAACCCATTATTATGACATCAATGATAAAATTGCTAAGGACTTACGCTTAAGTTTACGAAAAGAGTGCAAAGCCCGAATGACTTACCTTGATGGCCAAAACCAATCAACCGAACGCGTTATTTGGCCAATTGCCATTGGTTATATGAAAGAGTCCCAAGTCTTAGCAGCATGGTGTGAATTACGAGAAAGCTACCGTCACTTTCGCTTGGATCGTATTCAGTCGTATTTTGCACTTTCCGATAAACTACCGTATCCAAAGGAATATTTATTAGCACGATGGCAAAAAGACGTGTTGTGTGTCTCTCCTGACAATTTCTGACACTCCCCTCCCTTATAGTAAGTACTCAACTTCATATAAGGGAATAACCATGAGCGAACTCGTCCTTTTTACTAACTCAATGTCACGCGGCAATACCGTCGATTTATTATTAAAAATCCTAGATGTTCCTTACAAACGCATTGAGCTAGGCTATGGCGCAGACATGCACACCGCTGAATACCTCGCGATTAACCCGATGGCTAAAGTGCCTGCATTAGTTGATGGAGATGCTATCGTCACTGAAACTGCAGCGATTTGTACTTATTTAGCAGATAAGTTCATTGAAAAAGGCTTAGCACCTGCACTGGATGACCCAAAACGCGCTGCTTATTATCGTTGGTTTTTCTTTACCGCAGGGCCAATTGAATCAGCCTTTACGGTCAGTGACTTAGGTATTCAATTAAACGAAGAGCAGCAAAAATCGTCTGGCTTTGGCTCTGTTGAACGCACAATGGCCTGCTTAGAGGTGGGTTTAAACAGTGCTAACCCATTTATTTGTGGCGAACAATTTACCGCTGTCGATGTATATGTCGGGGCATTTGTGATGTTTTTAGTCAAATACCAAATTATGGAAGCCACTCCTGCAATGAAAAAATACCTTGATAGCTTAGCAACCATCCCTGCAATTGCAGAGCTACTGGAAAAATAATATCAAAAAAGGCTAAGTTCATCTGAACTTAGCCTTTGATTTTAGACGAAAAAATGCTTAGCGCATCGTCACAAACTCTTCTGCCGCTGTTGGGTGAATGGCAACGGTATTATCAAAGTCTTTCTTAGTTGCGCCCATTTTTAATGCGACCGCAAAACCTTGAAGAATTTCATCCATACCGAAACCAATACCATGAATTCCGACAATCTTTTCATCTTCACCAACACAAACTAACTTCATGCGGCAAGGTTGGCGATGGGAAGTCACTGCGGTATACATCGCCGTAAACGATGATTTATAGCTTTTCACATTGTCTGCACCGTATTTTTCAACGGCTTCTGGCTCGGTTAAACCGACAGTACCAATTGGCGGATGCGAGAATACAACAGTCGGGATATTACTGTAATCTAAGTGCTCATCTGGCTTGTTATTAAACAAGCGCTCAGATAAACGACGCCCTGCGGCTACCGCCACTGGTGTTAATTCCACTGCACCCGTGTTATCACCAACCGCATAAACACCTGCAACGTTAGTGTTTTGGTATTTATCGACCTTGATGTAGCCTTTTTCATTTAACGCGACACCTGTTGCTTCAATATTCAGGTTATCTGTCATTGGCTCACGACCAATAGCCCAAATTAATGCATCGACAGTCTGTTGATGGCCGTTTTCCAATTTCAACGTCAATGAACCATCGGCATTTTTCACCACTTCTTTTGGAATTGATTCAGTGTGCAGTTTTGGCCCTTCGGTGTTCATCACTTCCACCAGCGTTTCGACAATCAGTGGGTCAAATGAACGCAATGGCGCATGTTTACGGACAAATAAATGCGCTTCAGCCCCTAAACCATTTAATACACCCGCCAGTTCAACGGCAATATAACCCGCGCCAACAACCGCCACGCGTTTTGGTAAATCTGCCAGTTCGAAGAAACCATCGGAAGTCATGCCGTACTCTGCACCTGGGATCGCAGGGATCACAGGACGACCACCTGTTGCAATCAAAATATGATCGGCAGTATAGGTTTCACCATCCACTTCAACAGTATGCGCATCCACAAAACGCGCAAAACCGCTGATCACATCCACTTTATTATTCCCTAATACACGGTCATAGGATTGGTGAATACGATCAATATAAGCAGTACGACTCTCAATTAAGGTTTTCCAATCAAAACGGTTGATGGTAGTGTCGAAACCATAATCAGGACCATAGTTGCGAATGGCTTCTGAAATCTGCGCCGCATGCCACATCACTTTTTTCGGCACACAGCCGACGTTAACGCATGTTCCGCCTAATGCTTTCGCCTCAATTAAGGCACATTTTTGTCCATACATCGCCGCACGGTTCATCGATGCAATACCACCGCTTCCGCCACCAATTGCAATATAGTCGTAATGTTTGCTCATAATTTGGTTATTCCCATTTATTGAATGACTTATTTGTTCATTTTCTCGCAGGTCGCTATCCATTGTCATGAGATAAATAGCGATTTACGATAGTCCATGCCTGTTATTTCAATTGGTATGGCCTATTGATTAGGTGAATTACTCAGGCACAATCCACTCAACTAACGTGTGTCCTGTACCTTCTGGAACCAGCGTTTTATGCAACCACGGCAGCACATTTTTCATTTGCTGTTCAAGTTTCCAAGGTGGATTAATAACAATCATTCCTGATGCCGTCATACCGCGCTGGTCGCTATCAGGACGCACAGCTAACTCAATTTGTAGAATTTTACGAATGCCTGTCGCTTCTAATTGGTTGACCATGCGCTTAATTTGCTGGCGCAATACCACTGGGTACCAAATTGCATAAGTGCCTGTTGCGAAGCGTTTATACCCTTCCGCAACCGCTTTCACGACCGCTTCATAATCTGATTTCATCTCATAGGGCGGATCCATCAAAGCAAAACCACGGCGGCTGTGCGGAGGTAATTTTGATTTCAACTGTTGATAGCCATCTTCCCGTGAAACTTGCGCACGCCTATCTTTCAAAAACTCACCACGTAATAAAGGATAGTCGCTGGTGTGTAATTCAGTTAATACCAGTTTATCGTGTTCGCGTAATAAAAATTTGGCTAATAACGGCGAACCCGGATAATAACGTAAACGCCCGCCGTCATTAAGGCGACGCACGATATTCATATACGGCAGTAATTCTTCAGGTAAATCCGGCTGCGCCCAAATACGTGCAATTCCGTCGAGGTATTCACCGGTTTTTTCTGCATGTTCACCCGTTAATTGATAACGACCCGCTCCTGAGTGCGTATCTAAATATAAAAACGGTTTTTCTTTCTCTTTCAAAGATTCGATGATCAAGCTCTGTACTGTGTGTTTTAACACATCAGCATGGTTGCCTGCGTGAAAGCTATGACGATAACTTAACATGTAACGTTTATTTCCTGAGGAAATTCAACACTAACCACCATTGTGGTTACTATTAAATAAATGCGTAAAAGAGCGCCTTTTTGAATAAAAAATAGGCCGTATTGATTCTTGTGCGCCATTATAGCGAAATTTGGTCATAATTGTCACAGTCATAAAATCAGTAAAATCCGCATGACCTAAATGCGATAAAACGCTATCCTAAACACAAATTTTGACACATTTAAGGGAAAAAAAATGAAAAAGTTACTCATCATCACCGCAATTTCTGCTGTTTTTTTTACTAGCACTTCAGCAATGGCGGCTAAAGGCCAAAATGGCTGTGAAATTAAAAAACAAAATATCGAAGAACAAATTAAATATGCCAAACAACATGGTAACCAATATCGTGTTAATGGTTTAGAACAGGCGTTAAACAATGTAAACCGTTATTGCACACCTGAATCTTTATACCGTGATAGTCAAAAAGATGTCGCAGAAAAAACCGAAAAAGTCCAAGAGCGCGAAGCAGAGTTACAAGAAGAAAAAATAAAGGGCAATGACCGCAGTAAAATCGAAAAACGTGAGCGCAAATTAGCTGAAGCACAAGAAGAATTAAAACAAGCACAAGCCGAATTACAAACCTACAAAGACGCACTTTAGTCTTTCTCATTTCATTATTAACCGCACTTCAATGCCTGTTTTCATTGAAAAATCGGCATTGGAGTAAAGTTATCCATAAATTTACGCTATAGTAATGGCAGGTTATCGTTAATAAACAGCAAATTGCTCGAAATACTGCACTAATTTAGCAGTAAAAATAAGAGGGACATCAATGTCAGATAGGCAGGAAGACGAACAAAAAGAAACCAATAAACTGAAAGCGACACTGACAAAAAGCCTCGATGGCAGTAAAAAAGCGCTCACTTTTTCTATGCGTGTGGTGAATTTTGTTACCGCAATCCCTTTTATTGCACATTTAATTCGTACCGCACAGCGTTTTACTGACCGCATGGGCAACCAGTTTGGCGCCGCAATCACCTACTTTTCTTTTCTCTCGTTAATTCCTGTATTGATGTTCTCCTTTGCTGCCGCAGGTTTTGTGTTAGCCAGTAATCCTGAACTCCTTGAAAAACTGGTTCGCAGCATCTCTGCCAATATTACTGACCCTACTCTCGCCAATACATTAGAAAGAACAATTGATACCGCAATTCGCCAGCGGACAACAGTTGGTTTAACAGGTTTGGCACTAGCCGTGTATTCAGGCGTTAACTGGGTGAATAACTTACGGTTAGCGATTTTGGCGCAATCAAGGCCTGTTTGGGAACGAAATGAAGATGAACAAGAAAATATCGTTTTCCGCTACATTCGTGATTTTTTTGCTTTAATTGGCCTATTAATTGCGCTGATTGTCACCATTACCCTGACATCCGTTGCAGGTTCAGCTCAAGCCACCATCGTCAGCACACTGGGCTTAGATGGTATTGAGTGGCTAAAACCAGCGTGGACGTTAATCGGTTTAGGAATATCCATCACAGCAAACTTCCTGTTGTTTTTATGGATATTTTGGATCCTACCACGCATGCAACACCGCCGCCGTTCCTTGTTCAAAGGCACACTATTAGCCGCGATTGGCTTTGAAATTATTAAATCAGTAATGACGTGGATTTTACCAAATTTGGCGTCATCACCTTCAGGTGCCGCATTTGGTTCTGTGCTGGGTCTAATGGCGTTCTTCTACTTCTTTGCTCGCTTAACCTTATTTTGTGCCGCATGGATTGCGACGGACGAACCCAAAGGCTCACAACAAGAAGCCACACTCTAATCATTTAATCAGGGGGAACTATCCCCCTGATTTGCCTAATCAAACGACGTTTGTAACTCTTTAGCCAGTATCTCGACTAGTTCAGCGGCAGGCAATTCACGTACCTTCGCCACATTTTGGCCTGCCCAGTGAGCCGCAAATTCGTCACTCCCTGCTTTTGTCGCGGCAGCATTCAGCTGCTTACCCACATCATAGGCGATTGGGTAATCTGGCAATTTACTCGGTTCATATTTTTTTCCTGCTTCCATAAACGAATTTATAATTCCACGAGCTGGACGTCCAGAAATCGCCGATGTTAACGCGGTATTATCTGTTGTTTGCTGTTTTAATTTTGCACGATAGCCCGCATTCGTCGCAGACTCAGGACATAACAAAAATGCGGTGCCAAGCTGTGCGGCTGCCGCACCATTGCCTAATGCGGCTTTGATATCTTGGCCATTCATAATCCCACCCGTAGCGATAATTGGCAGATGGGTATGCTGTGACAATAATTTCACCAGCGCTTGCGTAGTAAGTTCATCATCAGGCGCTTTTACATCAAACATCCCACGATGACCACCTGCTTCAATCCCCTGTGCAACTATCGCATCAATACCTACTTTTTCAATCGCCTGAGCTTCTTGCAGATTGGTTGCCGCAGCCATGGTATAAATCCCCTGGGCTTTTAACTGACTAACAACCTCGGCTGATGGCACATTGAAGTGAAAACTGACTACTGGTGGCTTCATTTCAAGGAACAAAGCCAACATGTCGGGATTGTCGAGAAATGAGAGGTAAATTTCACCCAATTGTTCAGGCGGCTGCGCATTAAATTGCGAGAATTGTGGTGATAAATAATCAACCCATTCTTGTTCATTTGCTTGGCTGCGTTTGGGCGTTAGATGGCAAAATACATTCACATTAAACGCTTTGTCTGTTAGGGCTTTCGTTTGTGTAATCAATTGCCGAGCTTGTTCAACAGAACTGGCCCCTAACGCTAATGACCCCAAACCACCTGCTTCTGAAACCGCAGCAGCCAATGCAGGTGTTGAAACAACCGCCATCGGTGCTTGAATGATGGGATAGCGTAAACCTAAGCGCTGTAGAAATGCATTTGAGTTATTCATTATCTTTCCTTTGTCTCAATGTCAGGGTACACTTTATGTTCTTATTTAAAGAATAAACATAGCATAATATTCACATAAAAAGAAAATGAACTCTGAATCTCTAAAAATATTTTGCACTGTTGCCGTCGAGCTCAGCATTACGCGTGCGGCGACTCGGTTAGGCCGCGTGCCATCAAATATCACCACCCGAATCCAACAATTGGAAGCGGATTTGGGCGAGTCACTTTTTATCCGTCAAAATAAACGCCTTGAGCTTTCCGAAGCAGGTAGGCAATTTCTTGATTATGCGCAGCGCCTGCTCGCATTAGAAGAAGAAGCTCGCCATGTGATAAGCGGTGGCCAAGATGGTGGACAATTACGAATTGGGAGTATGGAAAGTACAGCGGCTTGTCGGTTACCTTTACCACTAGCGCAATTTCACCAACAAAACCCAACCACGCGATTATTATTACGCACGGGGTCTTCTCTATCGCTCCTTGAGCAAGTGCATACAGGAAAACTGGATTGTGCTTTTGTTGCCCTACCTTCTTCACTCTATGAGCCTAGTCAGTTTTCACAAATGGGTATTAAAACAGAGGCTATTTGGCAGGAAGAATTGCAATTGTTACTCCCTGAACACGACCACAGTGCTCGCCATAATGCTGATATTAAGACTCGTTCACTCGCCGCATTTACCCAAGGATGCAGTTATCGCAATATTGCCGAGCAGTGGTTGGGGATCCCCGCTAATTTAGACTGGAATATTCAGGAGATGAATTCTTACCACGCCATGATTGCTTGCGTCACTGCGGGAAGCTGTGTCGCACTATTACCCAAACACCTTATCGAGTCGATGCCAATTTCGCCATTGCGATTAGGCCGTATTCCAATCACCACCTGTAACACTCTGTTGATTTATCGTGAGAATTACCACGTACCCGCATTTAGCGCATTTAAAGCGTGCATCACGTCTTCGCGTAATGGGTAATATGGGAAATTCCCAATTGACGGCCTGATAAGGACTTTTGATGACAAACGTAATACCACAACTGGAAAACTTATCCTGCGGGGTAGCTCTCTACTACCATAACCAACTTAAAAAAAGCGTTGGTACATTTTGTGCCAGAGGTGCATCACTGGATAACGCTCCGCTTACCGTCGATACCCCATTACGCATAGCGAGTAATACAAAAACCTTTACCGCTGCGGCAATTTTACGTTTAGCTGAAATGGGAAAAATTAATATTGATGATGCTATTTCCAAGCTGATTGACCCACAATATGATTCATTACTGAGTACTCAATACAACACCCAACAAATCACCGTTCGCCATTTACTCAACCACAGTAGCGGGTTACTCGACCACGCTGATGCAGATTACCTTAAAGAGGTTATAAAGCGCCCAGATTACCAATGGAGCCGCCTTGAACAAGTTGAGATGTATGTACGTAAGCAGTTCCCCTTTATCGCCCCCTCAGAGTCTTTTATTTATTCAGATACTGGATACATTCTACTCGGCGATATTATCGAGCGAATAACAGGACAATCCCTTGGTCAAGCTGTTCGAGAATTACTCAAGTTTGATAAAATCGGCCTAGAAAGTGCTTACTGGGAATATTTAGAACAACCACCACAAAGTGCATCGCCAAGGGCAAAACAATACCTTGGTAAGTTTGAAGGGACGCATATTCATGCCTCTATGGATGTCTATGGCGGCGGCGGGTTGATTATGTCAGCCAAACAAATGGCCCAATTTTTAGAAGCCTTATTTGAAGGGCAAGTTTTTGATTCACACGAAACGCTAAAAACTATGTTAAGTGTCGGTTCCCATAAAGATGCCGAAAGCTATCGCTTGGGTATTATGGCGAGTGAAGTTAACGGTATAACCCTTTATTCGCATTTAGGTTTTTGGGGGTCTGTGGCCTACTATTCACCAGCAACAAAAACCAGTGCTGCGGGCTTTGTGGATGACAAAGAATCAAGAGACACACTGATTAGCGTGATTGAAACATTATTAACTGAACAATAATTATTGGGAAGAAAGATAGCCTGTGTATTTGCGCAGGCTATATTTCAGACTGCTGACAAACCGATTAGGTTTGACTGCAGGTTGGATTGGTTTTGAAAATAAACGAGAAAAATCAATTCATTGATTTTTGGCTGATAACACAAAGCAGGAAAAACCACGCTTTTATCCTGCTTTGTCAACAACCTCAAAGATAGCCTGTGTATTTACGCAGGCTATCTTTTTATCGATTATTGGGCAGCTGGAGTTGCTGGCGCAACTGGAGTTGGCTCTGGAGTTGTAGGAATTTTCGGCCAAAGGACTTTATTGAATTTCTGGCGAATTTGTTCTGCATCCATGGTTTGCTTATCTTTAGGCTGTGCTAAAACAAAAGCAGCCTCTTGGGACAGCAAACGTCTCGCTTCCATATTCACTTGCTCAAGGCTTTGTGCAGCTAAAAAAGCCTGCCTTAAGCGTTGATATTGCTCTGGTGCGATATCCACAACACCATTTTGCTGGGAAATCAAACGCTGGCTAATCAGAACATCCGTACTGGTGCGTGCATACGCAGCAAACAACTGAGACAACTGCACCTGTTTTTCTTTGATCATCTCATCGAACAACTCAGGTGAAATCCCGTTTTGATTAATTGCTGCCAGTTCACTCGCTACAAGGTCTGTTACTGCAGCCATTTTTTCTGGCGCTGCTGTAACGGTAAGCGTACAAGTCGCTTTTTGATATTGCACTCGGCAATCTAAACCAGGGACAACTTCATCTTGATTGAATTTTTGGTTAAATGATTTTTGTAACGTACGGTAAACTGCTTCACGCGCTAAATCACTCGCCCAATAACGCAATAAAATGTTTGAATCATTAATTGGTAACCAATCAATATCCCAAATTAAAGACAGGGTATCTTGTGCTGGTTGATCCTGCAGGATATCAATAGACTGCGGCTTAACGGTGGATAATACCGCCACAGAAACAGGTTCTGAACGTCTTCCTTGCAGCCCAGAGAAAGTTTGTGAGATTGTATCGGACAACATCCGTGAATCCACATGCCCCGCCACATAGAGTGTCATCACATCTGGCGTGTACCATTTTTGGTAAAAATCATTCACACCTGCGAGATCAACATTCCCACTAGGTTTCTGGCCTGGGTCATATCCCATCATGGCTGAACCCTTCAAACGCGCACGCCAAACGGGATCATTCGCATTTAATGGTAGCGTTGCAACAGGCACATTTTGAGCTTCTAGCCCATTGTGCAATGCTGCTTCTGTGTATGTTGCACCTGCTACTGATGTTGACAGCCAACTCAGCGCCTGTTTAATTAAATCAGGACGGTTGTTCGGTAAACTTAAGCTGTAAATCGTGTAGTCATAAGAAACCACGGCAGGAGGAATTGGCATATCTGGATCGGTCGCCTGTCGCCAAAACTCTTGTAAAGTCGCCGTCGGAAATGCTTCTGTTTGGTGAAGTAGCGCCATTTTAGGGATTAAATAGCTATAACCTTTTTCACTCGCTTTTTCTGATAATGAACCTGCTTTAATGGCTAACCTGAGCTGAATACGGTCATTCGGGCGCTGTGGTGTTTGTAATAATTGCCAGCTAAAGCCATTTTCTAGCTTTCCTTGCTGCCATGCTGGATCGGGTTGTAACGGTTCAGCCTGCGCAAATTGCGCAACTGACAGTAATACAACACTGATAATATACCGAACTTTCAAGCCCTGCATGTAAACCCCTATGTGTTTTATATCTTTATATTTAACCGCAAATTACAACGAATAAGTTAACGAAAAACGCGAACTTACTGGGTTAAACGATATCGTATGGCTTTATCCAATCTTTCATTGCCACCACTCTAACGATATTAGACCATAAAGCTGAAAGCATGTTCATGGCTTAGTCTGAATTTTGTTGTTTTCTTTGACGATTATAACCTTTTGCCAATAAACCAAGCTCATCATCGTGATGATAGCTAGATACGGTGACTTGATTTACCGATTCATTAGTTTGCAATTCAATCGCTATTTTACGTAATGGCCTAACAATCATACGACTAACACACCAGGTCATCGCAATTGCGATAATCAATACCAACAACAAATAAGTGGTCGTCATTAAAGCAAGCGTATTTAGTGCAAATCGATAAACTCGGTTCGAATCTACCTGTAAGGTCAAATAGCCTTGAGGCTTGGCTTGTAGCACAACATTGCCATAAGCATATAATGGCACTGTCATTTCCACAGGAATGCCCACAATATACTCTACCCATTCAGGTATCGGCTTTGGCGTCGCAAAACTTAAATTCATGACGGTAGCATCATCAACAGTAACTATCGCTTTTCCCATAATGCCAGAGGTTTTTAAGCTCACAAGCAACTTTTTCGCTTCGTTAAGATCTGAGCTTAGCAGAGAATCTGTTAATGGTTTTTGAATTTGCACAACAGCATTACTGAGCTGACCCAAGTAATCCTGCTTGCGCTGCTCTAGTAAGTAACTGAATTGAATAGCTAAAAAAAGCGCAAGTGAGAGTAATGTAATCGCAAAAAATGCAACCATACTTTTTAATGTTAGTGAGCGTTGGACTTGCGTATTCATTTGGCCACAACCTTCCTAATCAAGTCGCTTTTTAAAGAAGAACGAAAAACATCTGTCAGTATACTTGATTTTATCTGCAAAAGAGTAATTTAAAAAGAAAGATTGGATATTTAAGATAAGATACAGCTCGAAGAGAATTATGCACTAACTCCACAAATAAAATGGCAGAAAGAGGGACTTTCTGCCATTCAAAAATTTAACTTACAACAATCGTGTGTTTTTCGTCTTCATCGACAGCAAAACATGCGACAAGCTGCTGGTCATATTCTTTCAGTGTCGGTTGAAATTGTGTACATTGGCTAAATGCACGGCGGCAACGTGCAGCAAAAGCACAGCCAGGAGGTGGGTTCAACGGACTTGGCAATTCTCCCGTTAATTTAATGCGTTCACGACGTGAATCTGGGTTCAGCCTTGGGGTTGCCGAAAGTAAAGCTTGTGTATAAGGGTGCAGAGGATTGTTAAAAATCTGCTCTTTCGTCCCTTTTTCCACACAACGCCCCAAATACATCACCATCACCTCATCGGCAATGTGTTCCACCACGGATAAATCATGGGAAATAAACACATAAGACAAGCCTAAATCCTGTTGAAGATCCATCATTAAATTTAACACTTGAGCACGTACAGACACATCTAGCGCAGAGACAGGCTCATCAGCCACCACAATATCAGGGTCAAGCATCAAACCGCGTGCAATTGCAATCCGTTGACGCTGACCACCTGAAAACATATGCGGATAACGGCTATAATGCTCTGTTTTCAAACCGACTTTAGCCATCATCGATAATACTTTTTCTTTCCGCTCTTCTTTCGAAAGCGATGTATTAATCACTAATGGCTCTTCCAATATTTGTCCCACTTTTTTACGTGGATTCAAAGACCCATACGGGTTTTGGAAGACGATTTGAATTTTTTGACGACGTAATTTTTCAGCTGATTTATCTTTAACTAACAGGTTTTGATCTTGGTAATACAACTCGCCATCTGAAGGTTGCTCAATCATCGTCAGCAAGCGGCCTAATGTGGATTTACCACAACCCGACTCACCTACAACGGCTAATGTTTTGCCCCTTTCGAGCTCAAATGAAACGCCATCCAGTGCTTTTAGCGTTTTTTCTGCACCAAACACACCTTTTTTGACGGAATAATACTTTTTCAAGTCCACGGCTTTTAGCAGTGGTGCTGCATGTTTGTCACTCATAGTGTTGGCCTCCCCATATCATCAAGCGGCATATGGCATTTAACTTGGCGATCACCAACGGTTTGTAACATTGGCTCTTCTTGGCGGCATTTCTCTGTGGCATACGGGCAACGCGGATTGAGCAAGCAACCCGTTGGCCTGTCATATTTACCAGGAACTACGCCTGGGAGTGAAGCTAAACGTGATTTATTCGTCGCAAATTCAGGGAGCGCACGTAATAGCGCCTGTGTATAAGGGTGACGAGGATGTTTAAAGATATCACTCGCTTTTGCTGACTCGACAACTTGCCCTGCATACATCACGATAATGTGGTGAGCGGCTTCAGCAACCAATGCAAGGTCGTGAGTAATCAGCACCAGAGCCATATTTTCTTGCTGTTGTAACTCCAACAGTAATTCAATAATCTGTGCTTGAATCGTCACATCCAGTGCGGTTGTTGGCTCATCTGCAATCAATAACTTAGGACGACAGGCAATCGCCATCGCAATCATCACTCGTTGGCTCATCCCACCCGATAACTGGTGCGGATACACATCCAAGCGTGATTCAGGATCAGGGATCCCCACCATATCAAGTAGATCAATCGCTCGTTGCTTACGAGTACCTTTATTACCACCTTGATGAACTTTTAATGCTTCCATGATTTGATAACCCACTGTAAAGCACGGGTTCAAGCTGGTCATCGGATCTTGGAAAATCATCGCAACATCGGCACCGACAATTTGTCGGCGCTCTTTCTCAGGGATAGACAATAAATCACGGCCATCAAACTTTAATGAGTCCGCCATCACTTTTCCAGGATAGTCAATTAACCCCATAATGGCTAAAGAGCTAACCGATTTTCCTGAACCTGACTCGCCAACAATCCCGACGACTTGGCCTTTTTCAACGCTATAGCTGATCCGATCAACGGCGCGAAACGGAGCTTTGTCGTCGCCGAAATGTACCGAAAGTTGTTCTACATTTAACAGTGCCATTAAATTACCTCATCACTGCTTGAGTTTTGGATCAAATGCATCACGCAAACCATCGCCCATCAGGTTAAACGCTAATACAGTTAATAAAATTGCTAATCCTGGGAACGTCACGACCCACCATGCGCTCTGTGCAAACTGCAACACATCAGACAGCATTGTTCCCCACTCTGGCGTTGGAGGTTGAGCCCCCATACCAAGGAAACCCAAAGCAGCCATATCTAAAATAGCATTCGAAAACCCTAACGATGCCTGAACAATCAAGGGCGCGAGGCAGTTAGGTAAAATATTGACAAACATCTGACGAATAGCCCCTGCACCAGCAACACGTGAAGCGGTCACATAATCACGGTTTACTTCGACCAAAACGGCTGCACGCGTCAAACGGATATAGTGAGGCAATGCCACGAATGTCAATGCAATAGAAGCATTCACAATAGAAGGGCCAAAAATAGCCACTAGCACTAAGGCCAATAACAGGCTTGGCAACGCCAACATGATATCAACAACACGCATAATCAGCGCATCAACGACACCACCAAAGTAACCCGCAATCACACCAATTGTTACCCCCATGATCAGTGAAAGCACAACCACAAGGCAACCAACTAGCAGTGATAAACGGGCGCCATACATCAAGCGAGATAATAAATCGCGCCCAACGTCATCGGTGCCTAAAATAAATTGCCACGTTCCGCCCTCTTGCCAAACTGGTGGGGCAAGTAAAAAGTCACGGAATTGTTCATCTGGAGCATGAGGGGCGAGTACTCCTGCAAAAATCGCGATTAGCACCATCAGGATGATGTAAAACATCCCAACAACTGCCCCTTTGTTGCGTTTAAAATAGTGCCAAAATTCTTGTAACGGTGTCATCGGCTGTGGGGCGCTGACAACGGTTGGCTCAGTAGATTGAGACATTTAGCGCTCCTTATTTCTTATGACGAATTCTTGGGTTTACAATGCCGTACAGCACGTCGACCACTAAGTTAACGAAGATAATCAATGTGGCAACAAGCAACACACCACCTTGAACAACAGGGTAATCACGGCGTTGTAGCCCTTCGATTAACCAACGGCCTAGCCCTGGCCATGAGAAAATGGTTTCGGTCAAAATAGCCCCCGCTAGCATAACCCCAACCTGTAAGCCAATCACGGTGACCACTGGCAACAAAGCATTACGTAAAGCATGAATAAGGATAACCCTTGCACGGCCTAAGCCTTTCGCTCGTGCGGTACGGATGTAGTCTTCACCCAATACTTCCAACATGGAAGAACGTGTCATTCGCACAATAACGGCTAATGGGATCGTCCCCAATACAATGGATGGCAAGATAAGGTGTTCTAACGCATCAACAAAATCACCGCTTTCCCCCCAAATTAGGGTATCAATAAGCATAAAACCCGTAAGTGGTTGTGAATCATCAAGGAAAACTGTGTCACTTACCCGCCCTGCAACAGGCGTCAAGTCAAGCTGTACCGACACTAACATGATGAGCATGATCCCCCACCAGAAAATCGGCATTGAATAACCTGTTAAGGAAAGTCCAATCGCGGTGTGGTCAAAAATCGACCCGCGTTTAACTGCGGCTAATACCCCAACAGGGATGCCAACAGAAATCGCGAAAATCATGGCACAGGTGGCTAATTCGACAGTTGCTAAAAAGCGTGGAACAAATTCTTCCCATACGCCAATGCGACTTTTTAGGGAAATCCCTAAATCGCCATGAAATATGCCATTGATATAATGCAGGTATTGTTTCCAAAGTGGCTGATCGAGCCCTAATTCAGCCATTAGATAGGCGTGTCTTTCGGGGGATAACCCTCTTTCGCCCGCCATGATCATGACTGGATCCCCAGGGATCATATGGACAAAAGCAAATGTGAGTAATGTAATACCGATAAACGTGGGGATCACAAGCCCCAATCGTCGGAGGATAAATTGCAGCATATCCTGAATCTCTTTAATAATGCCGTTGACGGCTCTTAGTCCGTTTGGCTACTCAGAAAATCACTTTTCTGGGTGCTCACAAACAACTGAACTTCTCTGCTTCTTTTAAAGAAGAAAACGCCCTTCGTTCCAAACCAGCAACGAAGGGCATAGACAGATTAGATACGATTACTTCTCGATGTCGACGTTTTCGAAGTGGTGCTTACCTAGTGGATCAACCACATAGCCTTTCACTTCTTTACGCACTGGTTCAAACACAGTTGAGTGAGCAATGATCAGCGCTGGCGCTTGGTCATGCATGACGACTTGTGCTTGTTTGTACAGTTCAACACGTTTGTTATGATCTGCCGTCATACGAGCAGGCTGGATCAGGTTTTCAAAGCTTTCGTTACACCATTTGGAGTAGTTAGAGCCTTGTTTTTTCGCAGCACAGCTAAATAATGTGGCAAAGAAGTTGTCTGGATCCCCATTGTCACCCGTCCAACCCATCATGACCGTTTGTGGCTCACCGTCTTTAGCACGCTTGAGGTATTCACCCCACTCATAGCTAACAACTTTTGATTTCACGCCAACTTTCGCCCAGTCTGCTTGGATCATTTCGGCCATGCGGCGTGCATTTGGGTTATATGGGCGCTGAACTGGCATCGCCCACAAATCAATTTCAAACCCATTCGGGAAACCTGCTTCTGCTAACAGTGCTTTGGCTTTTTCTGGATTATATTCATAATCCTTCACGGCATCGTTATAGCTCCACATGGTTGGTGGGATCAGGTTTTTCGCTTTTTGGCCTGCACCTTGGTAAACCGCTTCGATGATCGCATCTTTATTCACTGCCATTGACAATGCTTGACGAACCTTTTGATTATCCAGTGGTTTTTTCTCTACGTTATAAGAGAGGTACCCCACGTTCAGACCTGGTTGCTCTAACAAGGTAATATCTTTGTCTTGTTTCATGCGCTCTAAGTCAGCTGGATTTGGATATGGCATAACTTGGCATTCATTTTTTTGCAGTTTCGCATAACGTACTGAAGCATCAGGCGTGATTGAAAACACTAAGCGATCAAGTTTTGGTTTTGTTCCCCAATATTGGTCATTCGCTTTATATAAAATGCGGGAGTCTTTTTGATACTGTTGTAAAACAAAAGGGCCCGTTCCGATAGGGTTTAAGTCAACTTTTTCAGGGGTTCCTGCTTTCAACATTTGGTCAGCATATTCCGCAGACAAAATGGAAGCGAAGTCCATTGCCATATCCGCTAAGAATGGTGCTTCAGGGCGAGTTAGTGTAATTTTTACTGTGTTATCATCGACTTTTTCAACTTTATCGATAATTTTATCCATATCCATTCCCATGAAGTACTCATAGCTACCGCCAGAAACTTTATGATATGGGTGGTTTGCATCTTTTTGACGCATGAATGTATAGATAACATCATCCGCATTGAGGTCACGAGTTGGTTTGAATTCTTTGTTTGAGTGCCATTTCACGCCTTTGCGTAGGTGGAAGGTATACACTTTTCCATCATCACTCACTTCCCAGCTCTCTGCTAAGCCTGGCTCAATCTCTGTAGTACCTAATTTAAACTCAACTAAACGATTATACAGCGGAATTGAACTTGCATCGTATGTTGTACCAGACGTAAATAACTGAGGGTTAAAGCCTTCTGGCGAACCTTCTGAACAGTACACTAATGTTTTAGCTTGTACTGATGCCGACACTGCTAATGCTGCTAGTGTTAATCCTACTGAAAGTAGACCTGTTTTTTTAATAGAGCGCATCTGTATGCTCCTGTGGTGTTCATGTTGTTTTTGCTCGATGACTAACCCCGCCATTAAAATGACAGAAGTAGTATCTGTATTTTTGTTATTCATTGAGCAATTAATCAACTGTCACTCACTTCGTCAATAGCTGCATTGACTCACTACACACAAAACTCGTAACATATTAGAAACAATTAGCATGCTAATTTAGGCTAAAATAGCAATAACGAAGCCAATAAGCAGGCATTATAACCATATTATTAGTAATGATTAGTGTTTTGTGTTGGGGTTATTTATTTTTATATTTGTGATTAAGTGCTGAATTACTGAACGAATATAGCGCTTTACCCAATAGCTGCTGAAATAAAACACTGAAGGAAATGAGGATTGAAATTATTTTAGCATGTTATTATTTAGTTTATTTTTTATCCATATTAAAAACATTCGCCTGTTCATGCTAAACATAATTTTAACCAATTGATAACTTAAAGAATAAAATAATTTTTATGCGTTCCTTTTAATCATTCAAGCTGTATACATAAAATTCTATGATATTGTTGATAAAAGCTACAATTGGCTAAGGCGCTCCCCTCCCTCTCATGCTATTGTTAAATTATTGGCTAATAACGCATACTCGCTTGGATACCTGAATGGAGGCTATTAGCAACAACCTGATTAACTTGCCAAATAGGCGCTTCAAGGAAAACATGATAATTGATTGCCCCTATTGAACCCCTCACTCCAGCCTTGCAGCCTAATAAGGCATTTTTTCGCCAAAATGTTGTTCTATCATTTGCCGTTACCCCCATTCCAATAGAACTATACAACTGAGTTTGTTCCCTCGGTATATCCCAACTCACTTCATTGTGTAGCTTTAAGCTATTGTCCCCCAACTCAATACCATCTGTATTTGGAAAACCCTGCACGCCGTTTCTTCCCAAAAAAGCCTCTCGCTCTAATAATCCATCGAGTTTAGAGCGGCTCAATTGGATATCTAAACTATTCTGATAATAAATAGGTGTGCTTCCCCAAGCTGATGAAAATGATAGCTGGTAAATTTGAGGCCGTTCTAACCCTGTAATTTGTGTCGCATTGGCGCCAAACAAACGGTTCCCTTGTTTGTATTTCAGAGATACCGTCGCTTGGCCTCGTGAAAAAGTGTGCTGGTAAATCAGTTCACCAGACAAATAGCTCGCTAGCCGCCTTTGCGTTACCAGGCGTTGCCCTGCTAAAAAGGTATCAATAGTTTGAATTTGCGAACTAACATTAAATAAAGTAACGCTATTTTCAGTGCGATTAAAAATATATTGTACGGTCAGTAATAATGCCCGATTACGTTGCTGCATCTTCAATGCGATGTCATTAATTGGTATCTTTGTTTGGCTATTTTGGTAATGACTATAAAGAGAAAACAACCAATAACGGTATGGTAGCGAATAACCAAGCGCGATAGCTTGTAGCTTATTTCCATTCGAAGAACCTAAAGAATGATTTGCATTTAAATACAGCGAATCATTTATCCGTAACGGATTAGCAAAAATAACATCATGAGAGATGACGGCTTTAGGCTGGCTATCAAAAGGACGATATTCAATAGACAATGTTCCTCTTTGAGCACGTTGATTCCCACCAACGACAATAATCTCAGTTGCCTGAGGATTCATCTCATCAGGCGCTAAATTAATATGGTAAGGAACTAAAGCTGCATTTTGTAGATTATACAAACCCTGTTCAATATGTCGTAAATTTAGAACATCGCCCGTTTCAAAAGGAAAAATATTGGCTCCCCCCTGATAATGAATATTCGAAATAGCCCCTGTAATAACCTCGGCCTGTAAAATGTCCAAAAACAAGGGTTGTTCAGGGTAAGACAGATAAGACGTTAAATAACCTGCTTTAATCAGCTCTGTATTTATATAATCCGCATAGGTAAGTAACTCAGACGGAGTCATACATCGACCTTCAATCATCCCACGCCAGATTTTTATCTGCTTAGGTTTAATCTTGGGTAACCGCTCCATACCCATTAAATTAAGAACGTTAATAATGATACAAGATAGGGGCGTAAGCTGGCTCACATCCGCATTTTGCCTATTTGGCGCTGCAAAACCTTTTGGTATCACCGCTATTAGGGCAACAAAGTAAAGGATAAGAAAAATAGAGGGGGTAACATGTTTGGTTTTCATTAACGAGTCCTTGTCATGAAAAATACCTTTATCAGCGCCATAAACAACTTGAGCTAATAAATAAGCTTTATTGTAGCCAGTACGTAATTCATGAGGAAAACTCAAACCGTAGGTGTGTATAACACCAAATACAGCAATAGGTTGCAATCAAAGTTAATCTGAAAAAATAATAATCGAAAGGTTTAAAATTGCGAGGAGCTAAAACGAGAAAACCCACCTCTATGAGGTGGGTTTTGGAATTTGGTCGGCGAGAGAGGATTCGAACCTCCGACCCACTGGTCCCAAACCAGTTGCGCTACCAAGCTGCGCTACTCGCCGAAAACGGTGTGAATAATACTGCCAAGAATGGGGGTCGTCAACCCATTTTTATCGAATCTCGTTCATTTGCTGATAAAACCACCAAAAAGGTAAGGTTTCTTTGTTCTTTTACCAAACTCACTACAAAAATAAGCGCTAAATACAATTTAGCGCTTATTTATCAAACAGATTAACTTTTATAAAAAGACACTCAGTTGCACATTAAATGTGCAATTTGGCCTTATTGTAGTAAAGAAATATCTGCCACCTTTAAAAATAGCTCACGTAACTGGCTTAAAAGTGTTAAACGGTTCACTCGAACAGCTTGATCTTCATCCATTACCATGACATTTTCAAAGAATTCATCAACGACATCACGTAAAGAAGCGAGCTCAGCAAGTGCATCTTGATAGTTTCTTTCTGCAAACATTGGTGCTAGCTTATCTTGCAGAACAACAACATGTGTCGCCAGTTTCACTTCTTCTGGCGTTTTCAGCACGGATGCTAAAACAGTATCAGATAATTTCTCATCTGATTTACTCAGAATATTTGAAACTCGCTTATTTGCCGCCGCAAGGGCCTGTGCTTCTTCCAATGTACGGAAATGCGTAACTGCTTTCACGCGTGCATCAAAGTCAGCAGGCTGCGTTGGACGACGCGCTAATACCGCTTGAATGGTATCAATGCTATAACCTAGCTCTTGATACCAAGAACGGAAACGGCCAAGCATAAATTCAACCACATCATTGACTACATCTTTGTTGGTTAATTTATCACCGTATAAACGTGCAGCCTCTTCAGTCATTTCCACTAAATCAAGCTGGTAACCTTTTTCAACGATAATACGCAGAACACCTAATGCGGCACGACGCAAAGCAAATGGGTCTTTATCCCCTTTAGGGTGCTGGCCGATTCCGAAGATACCCGCTAATGTGTCCATCTTCTCTGCAAGTGCTAATGCAGCAGAAACATCAGTAGAAGGTAGCTCATCACCAGCAAAACGTGGTTGATACTGCTCTTTAAGTGCTAATGCAACGTCTTCTGATTCACCATCATGGCGTGCATAATGCATTCCCATGACACCTTGTGTATCAGTAAATTCGAAGACCATGTTGGTCATTAAATCACATTTCGCTAATAACCCTGCACGAGTTGCATGGTTAACATCCGCACCAATTTTACCTGCAATCCAACCCGCTAAAGCTTCTAAACGATCCGTTTTATCACGCAATGTCCCTAATTGTTTTTGGAACAAGACAGTTTCTAGGCGTGGTAAATTATCTTCTAAACGTTGCTTACGGTCAGTTTTAAAGAAAAACTCCGCATCGGCTAGACGAGGACGAACGACTTTTTCGTTACCAGAAATAATCTGCTGTGGATCGGAAGATTCAATATTCGCCACGAAAATGAAATTTGGCATTAAATTGCCGGCGTTATCATAAACAGGGAAATATTTTTGGTCGCCTTTCATAGTATAAACCAGCGCCTCTGAAGGAACTTCTAAGAATTTCTCTTCAAATTTAGCAGTTAATACCACTGGCCATTCAACCAATGAAGCAACTTCTTCTAATAAGCTTTCGGTTAAGTCTGCTTTTCCACCCAACGCTTGGGCCGCTTTTTCTGCGTCGGCTTTGATAACCGCTTTACGCTCTTCGTAATCCGCCATGACTTTACCGCGTTCGCGTAAAATAGCCGGATATTGCTCAGCATTATCAATCGTAAACTCAGGTTCGCCCATAAAGCGGTGACCACGAATCGTTCTCGCGCTCTTAATGCCTAAAATTTCACCGTCAATAACATCGCTACCCAGTAGCAGTGTAACAGTATGAACAGGACGCACAAATTGTGTGTCTTTATCTGCCCAACGCATCAATTTAGGGATAGGCAGTTTCGCTAATGAACGGCTGACCATATCCACCAGCAATTCGCTGACAGCTTGGCCTTTCATTTGCGCACGATACAGTAACCATTCGCCTTTATCTGTCGTCAAACGCTCTGCTTGATCAACAGTAATACCACAACCACGCGCCCAGCCTTCCGCCGCTTTAGTCGGCTGTCCGTCTGCACCAAATGCTTGGGCAATAGCAGGGCCGCGTTTTTCAACTTCACGATCAGGTTGTGATGCCGCTAAATCGGCGATTTTAAGCGCTAAACGACGCGGAGCAGCAAACCAAGTTACTGCGCCGTGAGCAATGTCAGCTCCATCAAGCTCTGCGGTAAAGTTTACAGCGAATGATTCAGCTAATGAACGAAGAGCCTTCGGCGGTAACTCTTCGGTACCGATTTCCACAAGGAAAGTCTGTTGAGTCATGACAGCCTCTTAGTTCTTATGACACATAGGGAATCCAAGCGCTTCACGTGAAGCATAATACGCTTCTGCGACCCCTTTAGTGAGGGTACGAATTCGTAAAATATAGCGTTGGCGTTCAGTAACAGAAATGGCTTTACGCGCATCCAGTAAGTTGAAAGTATGAGCGGCTTTTAAGATACGTTCATAAGCAGGCAATGGAAGAGGAGTTTCCAATGCTAACAAATGTTGTGCTTCTTTCTCATATTCTTCGAAGCATTTGAAGAGAAAATCAACATTTGCATATTCGAAGTTATAGGTGGATTGCTCAACTTCATTTTGGTGATAAATATCACCGTAAGTGGTTTTGCCTAACGGGCCATCACACCACACAAGGTCGTACACACTGTCGACACCTTGGATGTACATTGCCAAGCGTTCTAAACCATAAGTGATTTCACCCGTTACAGGTTTACATTCAAGCCCACCAACTTGTTGGAAGTAGGTAAACTGAGTGACTTCCATCCCGTTTAACCACACTTCCCAACCCAGTCCCCAAGCACCTAGTGTTGGGTTTTCCCAGTTATCTTCAACAAAGCGGATATCATGAATAGTTGGGTCTACCCCTAGCTCTTTCAACGAGCCGAGGTACAGTTCTTGGATGTTGTCTGGTGATGGTTTGATGATCACCTGAAACTGATAATAATGTTGCAGACGGTTTGGGTTCTCACCATAGCGACCATCAGTTGGCCTACGAGAGGGTTGAACATAAGCCGCAGCAATAGGCTCAGGGCCTAATGCACGCAAACACGTCATTGGATGGGAGGTTCCTGCGCCGACTTCCATGTCCAGTGGTTGAACAATGGTACAGCCTTGACGCGCCCAATAATCCTGTAATGTCAGGATAAGACCTTGGAAGGTTTTGGTATCAAACTTTTGCATGTTAGATCCGCACGCGATACGTTAAATTTAATGAAAGTACGCCAGTATACCCTTTGACCGACAGATATACAGCATTGAATATGTCTGTATTTATTCTAAAAATAAAAAAATATCCTTTCATCCCTTTTAAACTGGTTATTTATACAGTATAAGTATTGTGTTTTTGAGGCAAGTTGATTGTGATTGGAAAAAGGATGAAAAATGGATACATCACCGACACGTTGTCATTGGGTCAATCAAGATCCTGAATATATTGCCTACCATGATGATGAATGGGGCAAACCAAACCATGATAATCAGCATTTATTTGAAATGCTTTGTTTAGAAGGGCAGCAAGCAGGGTTATCTTGGTACACAATTTTAAAAAAACGCAAAAACTATCGGGAATTGTTCCACCAATTTGATCCCCAACGTATTGCATTGATGAATGAAGACGATGTTGAGCGATTAATGCAAGACCCACGAATTATTCGTAACCGCTTAAAGATCAATGCGATAATTGCAAATGCAAACGCTTATTTAGCAATGCAAAAAAATGGAGAAGACTTCTCAACTTTTCTATGGGAATTTGTCGACGGACAGCCAATAATCAACCGCTGGGAAAGTTCGTCCCAAGTCCCCGCGGAAACAGAACTTTCCAAAAAACTCTCCAACGCACTCAAAAAACGGGGATTTAAATTTGTTGGCTCAATCACCTGTTATGCCTTCATGCAAGCCACTGGCATGATAAATGACCACTTAATTAGCTGTTACCAATTTAAATGATTCAGAATTTATAGATGGACCACCCTGCTGGGAAAGAAAAATAAACTATCAAAACATCAACATCAAAAACTATATGTCTATTTATTTCTTTATTTGCAACATTTTAAATTGAAATTAAATAAAAATAAGCGGTTGAACTCTAGGATTGGGCAGAGTATGTTTTAAATTCCATTAACAACCTAATAGACATATGTGAATTAATGCAATGATATTTTCTAAATTTGGTAATAAGTTCGCTCAAAATTCAGGGATTTCATTATTAATGAAAGACTTGAATGAGGGCATCAGAACCCCTGGCTCCATCATGCTTGGTGGTGGTAATCCCGCCCATATCCCTGAGATGGATAAATACTTCCAAGAATTATTAACTGAAATGTGTGCAAATGGCCAATTGACGGACACTTTATGCAACTATGATGGTCCTCAAGGCAAAGATGCCATGTTGAAAGCGCTTGCAGCAACGCTAAAAGCAAAACTAGGCTGGAACATCAGTGCGAAAAATATCGCGCTAGCAAATGGCAGCCAAAGTGCTTTTTTCTACCTATTTAACCTGCTAGCCGGTCGCTTTGAAGATGGTATCACTCGTAAAGTCCTCTTTCCTCTTGCCCCAGAATATGTCGGGTATGCGGACTCAGGCCTTGATGACGACCTGTTTGTTGCGAACAAACCACAAATTGAATATTTACCTAATGGCCAATTTAAATATCGTGTTGACTTTAATACTTTAGAAGTCACTGATGATATTGGTGTTATTTGTGTATCTCGCCCTACAAATCCAACAGGGAACGTGATCACAGATGAAGAAGTTGAGCACTTAGATCAATTAGCAAAACAACACAACATCCCATTGCTGATAGATAATGCTTATGGTGTACCTTTTCCAGGTATTATTTTTAGTGAAGCTACACCATTTTGGAATGAAAATGTCATTCTTTGTATGAGCTTATCTAAGCTTGGTTTACCAGGTACTCGCTGCGGTATCATAATTGCCAATGAAGAAATCATTGAAGCCGTTAGTAATATGAACGGTATTATTAGCCTCGCCCCTGGTGGTGTAGGCCCTGCATTAGCACTGGAAATGCTGAAAAGGGATGATTTAATCTCATTATCTAAGAATGTTATTGGCCCTTTCTACCAGCAACGTGTTGAAGAAGCTATTAAGATCATTCGCCGTTATATACCCGAAGATAAATGCCTCATTCACAAACCAGAAGGCGCTATTTTCTTATGGCTATGGTTTAAAGACTTACCAATTAATAGCTTAGAGTTATACCAACGTTTGAAAAAGCGTGGTGTCCTGATGGTACCTGGGCACTATTTCTTCCCTGGGATTGAACAAGACTGGCCACATGCACACCAATGCATGCGAATGAATTACGTTCCTGAGCCAGAAAAAATAGAGCAAGGGATCAAAATATTAGCGGAAGAGTTAGAAAAAGCATATCAGGAAGTGACTTGCTAGACGAGATAGAAATCTTGTTTTAACTGCGTCTGACTCGCTAATTTTAAGAAAAAAAAGCCCTTTCAAATTGAGAGGGCGAAAAATTAGCGAGAACTCCGTAATTGAAATAAAATAACTTTTTCAATACGAATATCATTCAAATCTATTAGAACACCTTTTTTGTTTGGTTATAGCTTGAACAAAAGCACTTTTAGCTGCTATATGTTCGGATACCTCATTTCACTGTCGTGCTCCCTACCTTACATCAGATTAACTATCCAATTGAAATATTAAATATTTTTAACCTTTCAATTGAAAAAACTCCGCATATCATCGTAAACATTAAAGAGTCCAAAATAGAATCGCAATTAATTGTGGAGAAATAATCCGCAAAAACATCGCTAATGGATATACCGTGGCGTAAGACAGCGCAGGTGCACCACTCGTTGGGTGAATGTTATTAGCAAATGCAAGCGCCGGAGGATCAGTCATTGAGCCCGCTAATACACCACATAAGCTCAAATAGTTCATTTTACCAAACACTCTGGCAACAATACCGGTAATAAATAAGGGAACAAACGTAATGAGTAACCCATAACCAATCCAGGTTAATCCATCGCCTCTGATCAGCGTTTCAATAAAATCACCACCTGAATTTAGCCCAACAACAGCAAGGAACATCACAATGCCAAGCTCTCTTAATGCAAGATTAGCACTTGGAGGCATAAACCAATACAGGCGTCCAATAGTACCAATTCGACCTAGAATCAGTGCAACAACTAGCGGTCCACCAGCGAGCCCCAATTTTAATGCGGCGGGGAAACCAGGCACAAAAACAGGAATTGAACCAAGAACCACACCAAGTCCTATACCTAGAAAGACAGGTAACATTTGCACCTGCTGTAATTTTTGTTTGGCATTTCCTAGCAACGCTGTGACAGCTTCAATGGACTCTGGCCGCCCAACAATATTTAAAATGTCGCCGAATTGCAGTACTGAATTATTATTCGCAACTAAATCAATCCCTGTTCGGTTTAATCGTGTGACAACAACATCATATTTTTGTTTTAAGTTCAGGTCTTTAAGCCTTTTACTCAATACAGCATCATTAGTAATCACTACGCGAACAGAATGCAAAATGGAACTTGATGTAGATAAAGAGGCATCAACTTCCTCTCCTAATATTAAGCGTACTTTGTTTAGGTCATCTTTTTGCCCAACAACATGCAGTAAATCACCTAAATGAATTTCTGTTGTTGGCTGGGGAACAACCAGCATATCGCCACGTTTTAGCCTTGAACACACAATCGCTTCACTACCGAGCAATGGAATATCTTGCATCATTAAGCCATCAAGGTTGGCATTACGGATCGCAATATTCATGGTTTGCAATGTATCGCGCTGTTGGATATTGGTACTATTAAAGGCAGAGTCTTCTTTATCGATTGAAATTCTGAAAATAATCCGCACTAGCCACATCACCAATAATATTCCACAGATCCCCATGGGATAGGCCATTGCATAACCCATTCCCATTTGGCCTACAAGGTTTGGGTCTGATCCTAAATCTGTCAGAATTTGCTGGCCAGCCCCAAGAGATGGGGTGTTTGTCACTGCCCCTGAAAAAATACCCAGAATAATGGGGAGTGGAATATTGGCAACTTTGTAAATAATGGCTGTAACTATTGCGCCTAAAGCCACAATCATTAATGCAAAACCATTAAGCTTCAAACCTGAAACACGTAATGAAGAGAAAAAACCAGGGCCAACTTGAATACCGATAGTATAAACGAACAAGATTAAACCGAATTCTTGAATAAAGTGCAGCATGTCCTTATTAAGTTGTAGGCCATAGCTTTGGGCGAAGTGCCCGACAATGATCCCGCCAAAAAGGACACCACCAATTCCCAATCCAACATTACGGATTTTCCAGTTTCCTATCCATAACCCTAGAGCGGCAGCCAACGCCAACAAACTTACAGTAAGAGCTAGTTCACTCATAGACCGCATCCTTTTGACGACAAGTTACCCAGAAACCAAGCCTATATCGGCGATAAAACATACTACTGAATCGATTATGCCAAATAGAAAAAGAGTAAGATGTGTCATAGAGCACACTTTAGAATGAATTAAAATCTCTATGTCTTTGAATTTTCAGATTGATAACAAATATCAAAATAATCATTCTTTCTTTTTCTAAGTTCTTCACAATTCATAAAATAAATACAAAAAAGAAACAATCTTCATCAATAAGATATAATTAAATATTAATTAAGAAAATGTATGCCATTTAATTAAATAATAATACAACACTGCGATTGTGAATTTTTTGTTTTTCGATATGATGAATGAAAATCAGGAATAATCAGCAAAATATAGGTTAACCACCATATGCCGAGTTTACATGCAGCACGATTAATTGCTCTTATCACACCGCTGTTTTTAAGCGGCTGCTCAAGTATTATGACTCATGCAGGTCCCTCTGATGGTTACTACCCAGGCTCTAAAAATAGCATTAAAATGATGAACGATGATGAAACTGGCTGGGTAGTTAGGCCTCTACTTGCGATTGACCTCCCATTTTCTATTGTTATGGATACACTTCTAATCCCTTTAGACTATGCAAGATCAGGCGATGATGGAAAAGAGGACTCCCCTAAGAAGCGATTAGAAGGTCTGAATAATAAAGAAAATAAAGAATAATACTCATTCAGGTTGGAAATCTATCTTAATCCCTAATTAAAAATGGGATATATAGTGCGTTATTTTCTATTTATTAGTGACACCAATTTTTCTTGTTATATTTTCGAAAATGCAATATTTAACGACACTTATCTGAAATATTTTCGTGTTGAATATCCAACTTAAAAAATTACCTTATTAAAATATAAAATAATTAGAGTATAATTCAGAATAAAATAAAGTCATTTATGAATAAAAGAGCTTACTACTTCTCTTTTATTCATAATTATAGTGACCTGCTGATATTATTCTAACAATGTAAACCCGTTTCTACGGTATAAAGTTGTCTAAAACCTTCTATGTCTCGCATGAATGCGATAAGTTTATCATTCGGAGAAAAAACGACCGCATCAGCGCTAGGCGCTTGTTCAGTACGCTCAGTTAATCTAATTAACGTTTGTGTCGCAACATGGCAAATGGTCACACTGTTGTCGTACACGAAGCAAATATGCTCACCTTTACTATCCCAATTAAATGCAGATTGTATTGAAGAATCACCATGAGTGATTTGATTTAACTCCCCCGTTACACTATTAACTAACCATAACTGCACGTTGCCAAAATCATCATGCATCAAACAAGCTATTGATTTACCATCTGGTGAAGTACGAAGCCAATGCCTCGGCTGTTTTGCTAAACCTGGATACTTACGCTGATGCGTATAAGTAAGCCGCTTTTGATGTACACCTTTTGGTGGTGCAGGCAGACTCAACTCCGTCCCCTGAAGTGGTTTTTCCCCTGCAACCATACAACATTGAGGCTGTGAAGGTAAATCCACAATGAAAATTTCAGGAATGACCTCACCATCCTGAGTATGTGTATCCCCAATAAAAACAAGTGCCCTTTCTTGCCATTGACCATCTTGCTTTTGGTAACCTCGTTGCCCAACCCAACCTTCTTCATAGGCACGGCTAATTTCATCACTATCAGGCTTAGGTTCTGCAATCGTCTGGCTCACAACACAACAAAAGTAGTCCCCATTATACTCACGTTTATGTTTTTTTGGCTCAACATTAACAGCCCCTGCGGGTACAGCAATAGCCACATTCCGTTGATCCAACGTCACATCTAACTCATGCATCACATGGTCGTTATACGTAAAACTTAACCATTTACCATCAGGACTATACACATGGACATGAGTCCCCCCTCTCAGTGCACCTGCAATATAAGGCGGTGAAATACACATCGCATCAATAGGACAAGCCACATTCAGTTGAATGTCATGGACATATACACCACGGCGATGATGAAAGTCATAATACCATTGCTCATCAGGGTATTCTGGGCCATGAATGAATGCATATTGAGGGGGGTGTTGTGAACTTACTGTCACGACACCAACATGCGCCCCATAGTTAGCTCGATAAATTTCGACTTCTTCCAATGTATTTACATGAATTTTTTCTATCGATAAACCCGTAAATGAACTGCCATTTGGTCGAATGTCATAAGCTATCCACAAGCTATCAGGTGTCCATACATTAATGTTCGTAAGTTGGTGGCTCCGATTATCGTTTGTTAAACGTGTTTCTTTATAAGGCAATTTACTATTCAATCTGTTATCCTTTCACATCATTTAATATAGCTATCGGATTACTTTAACTAATCTAATTTGCATGGTACTAGAAAATCTCAGTCGAGAAATTTCAAAAGTAATATTACCCTTTAGCAATAACTTTAATATTGAATAAAACCATTATGTTATTAAGTGTGCTTTATATTATAGGTATCACCGCTGAAGCAATGACAGGCGCTCTGGCAGCTGGTAGACGTAAAATGGATGTCTTCGGTGTCATTATTATTGCCTCTGCAACCGCTATAGGCGGTGGTTCTGTGCGTGATATCTTACTTGGACACTACCCATTAGGCTGGGTCGCACACCCAGAATATATCCTAACTGTTGCTGGCGCAGCTGTTGTCACCATTTGGATAGCGCCAATGATGAAACACTTGCGCCGCCTATTTCTTATTTTGGATGCCATTGGGCTAATCGTTTTCTCTATTCTTGGTGCTCAAATTGCGCTCGATATGAATTATAGCCCTATTATTGCCGCAATTGCTGCCGTTATCACTGGTGTATTTGGTGGCGTTCTTAGGGATATGCTGTGTAATACCATTCCTTTGGTTTTCCAAAAAGAAGTCTATGCTGGGGTCTCTTTCGCAGCCGCATGGATTTATATCGGTTTGTTACAAACCCCACTCCCCCAAGATATCGTCGTTATTATTACCCTTGTTGTCGGGTTAAGTGCACGCTTAATCGCAATTCGCTACCGACTTGGATTACCGATATTTAACTACGAAAACCAAGATTAACCTCTATTCTATTGAGCCATTAATTTATTCAGTTAATGGCTCATTTGCTTTAAATTTCTGTATGGCTTGTAACGCAGATTGAACTTCAGGCTCAGCTAACCATTTTTCTAACTTTTCCTTTTGCTTTTGGGTTAGCTTTAAGCGTTCAATTTCAGAACTGTTATAAAGGCCCTCTAGCGCTATAATTTGCTCAATTTTCATTTTCGGTAAGGGGATACCTAAACCTTTTAGCCATAATGGGATTGATTGAAATTTAACTGATTGAAACTGTTCGATTGAAGAGGTATTTTTTTTGTTTTTCGGTAGCCCGTTTTGCCAATCTTGTCGTAGCCATGTCGTTAACTCAGTTAGCTGATGATTTTCAACCCAGTCACGCCATGTGGCCTCATTCACCCCTTTAATTTTTAAGCTTTTACCTAACCAAATTAAACGAGCAACAAACTGTTGTAAGCAAGCATTTGTATATGCTAAGCAACTAAGTGAATTAAAACTATCAAAAGTAGAAAGATCTGGATATGTACGCTTTTCAAGCCGCCAAATAACGTCTTCTATTTTAGGTGTTCCAAGACCCGAAAGAGTAACCAAGACTTTATCTCCTTCAAGTAAATCTTTTTTTCTCCAAGATGCCAATGAGCCAATACTGACTCTAGAGATAGTTTTTCCTTCAAGATTGATGGGGTTAATCGTCGCAACAACGCTCACTCGTCCTGTTCGGCCAACTTTGAATTGTAAATACTTGACCACTGAAGCCACTCTACGCAGTGGATATTTCCAAGCAACCGCCCAACTATTTTGATTTGGTTTCCACGCAAACGCATCTGGAAATGGATAACTTTTTAGTACGATACCATCCGTGGCAAAAGGAAGTTCATTTTGATAATAGTGCTCACGCCATTGCTTTACTTGTGTTTTATTTTCAATTTTGTGACTATATTTTTTTGCTAAGGGAAACCCTAATTGAGCAAGATCCTGAAGCTGTTTCATTGGTTCTGATTCACCGTTTGGCCAAGCCCAAATAAATATTCCGATATCAGGCTCAAGAACTTTTGGCTGTGCCTTACGCATTAACCAACCCGCTATTTTATTTCGGGCGTTTACTCCCCCACTTTTTGCTTGGATGTGCTGGTTCAACCGCCAGAAAAGTTCACCTTGTAAAATGACACTTTTATGTATATCAATCTGCTTTGGAATTGCAGGTATAAAGTCAGCTTTATCGCGCCATTCTAAGCCTTCAATGCCATTACCACGACTGATCATAGAAACAAGATGACCATTTTGATAGACAAGGGTTACTGCCACGCCATCCACTTTCGGTTGTAACCAGATTTCACGGCGAGAATCAACCCATTTATATACCTCAGATTCGGCTAGCTTTTTCAATCCTGTATGGGGAATAGGATGTTTAATAAGTTGTACTTTTTTAGGTAGCACAACTTCGGGAAGTTCTTCAGAAAGTTGCTGGCAACGGCGTAAAGATTGCCATTGATGAAGTAATTGGTCATAAGCTTCATCACTAATTTGGCTATGACCAGATAACCGATAGACCTGATTCCATTCCTGTAACTGAGCGCCTAACCGATGGCTTTCTCGCTCAATCTCACTCATGTTCCCTAATTCGCAATGCTCATTTAATTCAACATGACTGGAACCAAAGGCTAAACTACCAATTCCCCAAAAACCAACCATCAACATACCAATAATAAACGCTAAGTTACTCCTAAATTTATCCATAAAACATGCCATAACAATTCCTTTTAAATAATTAACTTCCCCTATACTCAATACGCTTTATCTTTTTAAGCATGAAAGTATTTGTCTTAACGCTCACGCTAAAATGTGTTTTTTTGCGAAAAGCTTCGCAAGACAGATGTGATTTTCAAGAATACTCAATTAATTTCTGGAAGCTGCTCGCAGATTACTCATAGATCAAATTTCTATTCTCTACTATTTATGTTTTATTGATATCGCTGCATGTTGATGGAAGTGTGTGTATACTATGTGGGGTTTATCTCCGTCTTTTATGTTTAACCCTCGACTATTCAAGAAATCATCATGATACAAGGTACGTTATATATTGTTTCTGCGCCTAGTGGTGCGGGTAAATCAAGCCTTATTCAGGCTCTATTGAAAACACAACCGTTGTATGACACGCAAGTTTCTGTTTCTCATACAACTCGAGCTGCACGCCCTGGTGAAGTTCATGGTGAGCACTATTTCTTTGTATCAGAAACTGATTTCTTACAAATGGTCGAAAATGGTGACTTTTTAGAGCACGCTTGTGTCTTTGGAAATTACTATGGAACGTCTAAACCTATTATTGAAGACGTTTTAAAAAGTGGAGTGGATGTTTTTCTTGATATAGATTGGCAGGGAGCGCAACAAATTAGGGCTAGAATGCCAGAAGCGCGCAGTATTTTTATTCTCCCACCATCCAAAGACGAACTTTATCGCAGGCTACGTGGCCGTGGCCAGGATAGTGATGAAGTCATTGAAAAACGAATGTCACAAGCAGTAGGTGAAATCGAACACTTCAACGAGTATGATTACCTTATCGTTAATGATGATTTCAATACCGCATTAGGCGATTTACAATCCATTATCCGCACTGAACGCTTAAAATTAGGGCGCCAAGTTCAGAGACATGATGCTTTAATCAGCAAATTACTAGCAGACTGAGAATAGTTTCAGTATCATATCAGGTCATTTTTTTATTTCTTTTGGAGTAGCACACTTATGGCACGCGTAACTGTTCAAGACGCAGTAGAGAAAATTGGTAACCGCTTTGACCTCGTATTGGTCGCAGCACGCAGAGCTCGCCAGTTACAAACTGGTGGAAAAGACCCTTTAGTTCCTGAAGAAAACGATAAATACACAGTTATCGCGCTACGTGAAGTAGAAGAAGGTTTAATTAACGGTCACATTTTGGATGTGCGTGAACGCCAAGAACAGCAAGAGCAAGAAGCGGCTGAAATGCAGGCAGTTTCGGCAATCGCTGAAGGTCGTCGCTAATTACTAAGGTGGGTCTGCCTTGTATCTGTTTGAAAGCCTTAATTTAGTTATTCAAAAATACCTCCCTAAGGAGCAAATTGAATTACTAAAACAAGCCTATGTTGTCGCACGGGATGCCCATGAAGGACAGACCCGTTCAAGTGGTGAGCCTTATATTACTCACCCTGTTGCTGTTGCTTGTATTCTTGCCCAAATGCGTCTGGATCATGAAACACTTATGGCTGCGCTACTTCATGATGTGATTGAGGATACTCCAGCAACATTTCAGGACATAGAAGAATTGTTTGGAACAACCGTCGCAGGTCTTGTTGAAGGTGTTTCCAAACTTGATAAGCTAAACTTTCGCGACAAAAAAGAAGCTCAAGCAGAAAACTTCCGCAAAATGATTATGGCGATGGTCAAAGACATTCGCGTCATTTTGATTAAACTGGCAGACCGCACTCACAACATGCGCACATTAGGCTCATTAAGGCCTGATAAACGTCGCCGTATTGCTCGTGAGACCCTAGAGATTTATAGCCCGCTAGCACATCGGCTGGGTATACACCATATAAAAACAGAGCTCGAAGAGCTTGGTTTTGAAGCACTCTATCCTAACCGTTACAGAGTTATCAAAGAAGTCGTTAAAGCGGCTCGTGGTAACCGAAAAGAGATGATCCAAAAAATTCTCTCTGAAATTGACGGTCGACTCACTGAAGCTGGTGTTCCTTGTCGTGTCAGTGGTCGAGAAAAACACTTATATTCTATCTACCGTAAGATGCACCAAAAAGAGCAACGTTTCCATTCCATCATGGATATCTATGCTTTTAGGGTCATCGTCAAAGATGTAGATACCTGCTACCGTGTTTTAGGTCAGATGCATAGCTTATACAAACCACGTCCAGGGCGTATTAAAGACTATATTGCTATCCCTAAAGCTAACGGCTATCAATCCCTGCACACCTCTTTAATTGGGCCACATGGCGTGCCAGTTGAAGTCCAAATTCGCACCGAGGATATGGACCAAATGGCAGAGATGGGCGTTGCTGCTCACTGGGCCTATAAAGAGCAAGGTGAACAAGGCACTACAGCGCAAGTCAGAGCACAGCGTTGGATGCAGAGCCTGCTTGAATTACAGCAAAGTGCAGGTAGCTCATTTGAATTTATCGAAAGCGTGAAATCAGACTTATTCCCTGATGAAATCTACGTTTTTACCCCCGAAGGTCGTATTGTTGAGTTACCAACAGGCGCAACCCCTGTTGATTTTGCTTATGCGGTGCATACAGATATTGGACACGCTTGTGTTGGTGCTCGTGTTGACCGACAACCATACCCGTTATCCCAGTCATTGAGTAGTGGTCAAACCGTTGAAATCATAACAGCGCCAGGTGCACGTCCAAATGCCGCTTGGCTTAATTTTGTTGTCAGCTCAAAAGCTCGCGCCAAAATTCGCCAGTTACTGAAAAATTTAAAACGCGAAGACTCAATTAATCTTGGTCGACGGTTACTTAATCATGCTTTAGGGGCAGGAAATAAACTCGCCGATATTCCTCAAAATCATATCGATGCTGAACTGGCCCGCATGAAGCTCAATTCTATTGATGATTTGCTTGCCGAAATAGGCTTAGGCAACGCAATGAGTGTTGTTGTCGCGCGTAACTTACAAAATAATCCACAGGGCACACTAGAAGATCAAGCTGTCATTGAAAGCCGTAATAAACTGTCTATCAAAGGTGCTGACGGTGTTTTAATCACCTTTGCAAAATGTTGCCGCCCAATTCCTGGTGACCCTATCGTGGCACATATTAGCCCTGGAAAAGGCCTAGTTATTCACCATGAATCTTGCCGTAATATCCGTGGCTACCAAAAAGAGCCCGATAAATTTATGGCCGTTGAATGGGATAACGAAACTGATACCGATTTCATCGCTGAAATCAAAGTAGACATGATTAACCATCAAGGTGCGCTTGCAAACCTCACGGCTGCAATTAATGATGCCAACTCAAGCATTCAGAGTATGAATACTGAGGAGAAAGATGGTCGTGTATACTGTGCCTTTATCCGCCTGACCACTAAAAACCGTGTTCAGCTGGCAAATGTTATGCGTAAGATACGTATCATGCCAGATGTTCTACGAGTAAGCCGAAACCGTAACTAACGAATATGAATGAACGCCGCTATCGCCGCATTTGCCAAATGATGGCGATGCGGCAGCCAGACCTCACGATTTGCCTTGAAGAAATTCATAAACCCCATAATGTTTCTGCGATAGTCCGCAGCGCTGATGCTGTGGGTATTCACCAAATTCATGCTATTTGGCCAGACCAACAGGTTAAATTATCCGTCTCTTCCGCCGCAGGTAGTAACAGTTGGGTAAAGGTTATCTCTCATCAATCAACTGAAGATGCTATTTCACAAATAAAATCGCAAAATATGCAGGTATTAGTGACAAACTTATCTGAGCACGCTGTTGATTTTCGCGAAATTGATTATACCCGCCCAACTTGTATTATGGTGGGACAAGAGAAAAAAGGTATTTCAAAGCAAGCGCTCGCACTGGCAGATAAGCACATCATTATTCCAATGGCGGGTATGGTGCAATCATTGAATGTTTCTGTCGCCTCTGCCTTAATACTCTATGAAGCGCAAAGGCAGCGGCAATTAGCCGGCATGTATGACCGCCAACACAGCACGCTGTCAGCGCAAGAGCAGCAAGAGTGGCTATTTGAAGGGGGTTATCCTGTACTTGCTGAAGTGGCTAAACGCAAAGGCTTGCCGCGTCCATATATCAATGAACAAGGGCAAATTGAAGCCACTGATGATTGGTGGGTGCAAATGCAACTAACCGAAAAAATGAAAAGACAACAATTTGGTTAAGGAAAAGGAAAGAACATGAATAGTGGGCTACTTGATACCATTTCACTGACTTCGCTGCATGGAATTGGTGCAAGCCAGTCAGAAAAAATGCGTAAAATCGGTTTGAACACCGTTCAAGACCTACTTCTTCATTTTCCACTTCGCTACGAAGACCATACCCGTTTGTACCAAATCAAAGACCTTTTACCTGGAACAACGGCGACTATCACAGGTGAAGTGATCCAAACAAAAGTGGTTTTTGGTCGAAAGCGAATGATGACCAGCCTCATTACTGATGGAACAGGCAACTTAACACTGCGCTTTTTTAATTTCTCTGCTGCGATGAAAAACAACTTAGCAGAAGGCCGACAAGTTACCGCCTATGGCGAAATTCGCAGAGGTAATACAGGCCCTGAGATTATTCACCCTGAATATAAAGTTTCTCAAGATACAGGCAGTATTACGCTGCAGGAAAATCTGACGCCTGTCTATCCCACTACAGAAGGGGTTCGCCAAGCCACGTTACGCAAAGTCATGGATCAAGCTCTGGTCATGCTTGATAACAATAAAATTAAAGAGTTACTTCCTGAAGAACTGAGCCGTGGCATGATAAGCCTGCCAGATGCAATACGATTACTGCATAACCCGCCCCCCAATGTTGCACTCAGTGAATTAGAAAAAGGTCACCATCCTGCACAAAAACGTTTGATACTTGAAGAATTGTTAGCTCACCACTTAAGTATGTTAGCAATTCGAGCTGGTAACGAACGTTTATATGCACAACGGTTAACCTCTAATGGCAAGCTAAAGGCACAACTGCTCGCACAGTTACCTTTTTCACCAACCAATGCACAAAACCGTGTTGTGGGTGAAATTGAAGCTGATCTCGCGAAAGACTCACCAATGATGCGTTTAATTCAAGGAGATGTGGGCTCAGGAAAAACCCTTGTTGCTGCATTAGCCGCTGTATGTGCTATCGAAAATGGTAAGCAAGTTGCCTTAATGGCACCGACTGAAATTTTAGCTGAACAACACGCAAATACTTTCAAACAATGGCTCGAACCATTGGGCATCAAGGTCGGTTGGCTTGCTGGTAAACAAAAAGGGAAAGCGAGGGAACAACAACAGGAAGCTATTGCAAGCGGTGAAGTTTCAATGGTAGTTGGAACGCATGCTATTTTCCAAGAGCAAGTGAAGTTTAATCGCTTAGGTTTAGTGATCATTGATGAGCAGCATCGTTTTGGCGTTCACCAGCGCCTCGCTCTGCGAGAAAAAGGAGAGCAGCAAGGGTTTCACCCTCATCAACTTATTATGACCGCTACACCAATTCCACGCACGCTAGCGATGACCGCCTATGCGGACTTAGATACTTCCGTTATTGATGAACTCCCTCCTGGGAGAACACCCGTGACTACCGTCGCCATCCCTGATACACGACGTAGTGATATTATCGAACGTGTACGCCAAGCTTGTATTGACGAAGGTCGCCAAGCCTATTGGGTATGTACACTCATCGAAGATTCTGAGCTATTAGAAGCCCAAGCAGCTGAAGTGACAAGTGAAGAACTGGCACTAGCACTCCCTGAACTCAAAGTGGGCCTCGTTCACGGACGAATGAAGCCAGCTGAAAAACAAAGCATTATGGCGGCATTCAAAAATAATGAAATTCAGCTACTTGTCGCGACAACTGTAATTGAGGTTGGTGTTGATGTCCCCAATGCCAGTTTAATGATTATTGATAATCCTGAGCGTTTAGGCCTTGCTCAACTGCATCAATTAAGAGGCCGTGTAGGTCGTGGGGCGATTGCTTCTCACTGTGTACTTTTATATAAAACGCCGCTCACCCATATCGCCAAGCAACGCCTACAAGTCTTACGTGATAGTAACGACGGTTTCGTCATCGCCCAAAAAGACTTAGAAATTCGCGGGCCAGGAGAATTATTAGGCACGAGGCAAACAGGCAATGCTGAATTTAAAGTGGCTGACTTACTCCGTGATCAATATATGTTGCCAGAAGTGCAGCGCATTGCTCGCCATATTCAACAACAATACCCTGAAAATGCACAACAAATTATTGAACGCTGGCTACCTGAGCGCGAGCAATATGGGCATGCATAATCCATAATCCACGTTCTAAATACACTTCTTTAAACGAAAATTGCCGTGAACTTATTCACGGCAATACCTGTTTTACTATCGATAATTAGAATATTAATTATCCCGCAATAGTCGGGAAAACGGGTAACATCAGATACAATTTAATGACTATAGCATTCACAATATCAATAAAGAATGCACCAACCATTGGTACAACTAAGAATGCTAAGTGAGATGGTCCTAATCTATCTGTAACCGCTTGCATGTTTGCAATCGCTGTTGGTGTTGCACCAAGGCCAAAACCGCAGTGACCTGCCGCTAAAATAGCCGCATCGTAGTTTTTGCCCATCACACGGAAAGTAACAAAAATCGCGTATCCCGCCATTACACATGCTTGCACGGCAAGAATAACAATCATTGGAATAGCTAATGATGCCAACTCCCATAGTTTTAAGCTCATTAATGCCATCGCTAAGAACAATGATAAGCTAACGTTACCTAATACAGAAACCGCACGGTCAAACACCCGGTAAAAGCCCAGTATGGATAAGCCATTACTGAGGATCACACCGACAAAAAGAACACACACAAATTTCGGTAAAGCAAACACCGTTTCCGCTAATAAACCCGAAAGGTAGCTACCGACCAATAAGCAGATAGCGATTAAGGCAATGGTTTCAATCAGCACCATTGAACTTATCATACGGCCTGACTGTGGTTTTTCAAACGCTGTTGGAACGTCTTTATCGTCTTCTAGTGTACCTGGCGTCGGAATATTTCGCGTTAGGAATCGTGCAACAGGGCCTCCTATTAATCCCCCTAAGACCAACCCAAATGTTGCACATGCCATTGCAACTTCGGTTGCACTTTTAAAACCATAGCTTTCAGAGAATATTTTCCCCCATGCCGCGCCAGTACCATGACCGCCAGAAAGTGTGATTGAACCAGCAAGTAGCCCCATTAATGGGTCTAGTCCCAGTAGTTTTGCAAGGGCAATCCCCACAGTATTCTGGACAAGCAATAAACCGACAACCACAAAAATAAAGATAAACAACGCTTTACCACCTGCTTTTAAACTCGCTAGGTTGGCATTTAGACCAATGGTGGCGAAGAATGCCAACATCATCGGTTCTTGAAGTGATAAGTCGAAAGACAAGCTCCAATCAAACATTTGCTTCAGCAAAAGTAGACTAAAAGCGACTAACAATCCGCCTGCAACAGGCTCTGGAATCGTGTATTTTTCTAAAAAAGGAACGGTTTTAACGAGTTTCCGTCCAAGCAGTAATACTAATGTAGCTGCTACCAAAGTCCCGTAGACATCGAGATGATACATTTACGTACCTCGTCTGTTGTTAAAATTATTAAATATTAGTAAGACGTTAATTTCTTCCTTAAAACGCCAAAAACAGGTGAACAGATTAGAAAAAAAAACTGTTATAAATACAAGTCAAAAGATATAAAAATGTGATGAACTTAGTTTAACTATTTACAATATTTATTTTGCGCAAACGATTGCTTTTTAATTTAGTCGCTTTACAATGCGTTTTTTGTTGGTGGGAAATGAAGGCAATGAATACAGCAACGTCTGAAAAACAAAATACGGAATCAACGATAAACACCCAAAGTGAGCTCATCTATAAATTAGAAGATAGGCCACCGCTTCCCCAAGCCCTATTCGCGGCTGGGCAGCACCTTCTCGCGATGTTTGTTGCTGTTATCACCCCCGCAATGCTGATCTGCCAAGCCCTCGGGTTACCTGCACATGATACCCAACGTATTATTAGCATGTCTCTATTTGCTTCTGGTATTGCCTCTTTAATTCAGATTAGAGCATGGGGGCCTATTGGTTCAGGGTTATTATCTATCCAAGGAACCAGTTTCAACTTTGTTGCACCTTTAATTATGGGAGGTGTTGCACTCAAGCAAGGTGGGGCAGATATTCCATCCATGATGGCGGCACTATTTGGTACGTTATTAGTTGCTGCGCTCACTGAAGTTATTTTGTCTCGCTTCTTACATTTAGCGCGTCGCGTCATTACGCCATTGGTCTCTGGTGTTGTTGTAATGATTATTGGGCTATCACTGATCCAAGTCGGTCTCACCTCTATTGGGGGCGGTTATGGGGCAATTAGCGATAATACCTTTGGCTCCCCTGATTATTTAATTTTGGCAGGCATTGTTCTCGCAGTCATTATTCTGCTCAACCGCCAAAAAAACCCCTATCTACGAGTCGCCTCTTTAGTCATAGCAATGGCAGTAGGCTACCTTGCTGCTTGGTGGATGGATATGCTACCAAATGCGCAGCCAACTGAGCCAAATCAGTCTATTATCACTGTACCTGAACCTTTCTATTATGGTTTATCATTTGATTGGAACTTGTTGATCCCCCTGATCTTAATCTTTATGGTAACTTCTTTGGAAACCATTGGTGATATCACCGCAACCTCTGACGTTTCTGAACAACCCGTTCGAGGCCCACTTTACATGAAACGCATTAAGGGTGGCGTATTAGCAAACGGCTTAAATTCAATGGTTTCCGCCGTATTTAATACCTTCCCGAATTCCTGTTTTGGTCAGAACAACGGGGTTATTCAATTAACTGGTGTTGCTAGCCGCTATGTGGGTTATATCGTCGCATTGATGCTTGTTTTACTGGGGTTGTTCCCTGCTGTTGCGGGTTTTGTACAGCAAATCCCTGAACCCGTTCTTGGCGGTGCAACCATTGTGATGTTTGGGACGATTGCGGCATCTGGTGTGCGTATTGTTTCCCGCGAGCCACTTAATCGCCGAGCGATTATGATTATCGCGCTGTCACTCGCTGTTGGAATGGGAGTTTCACAGCAGCCGTTAATTCTGCAATTTGCCCCAGACTGGCTGAAAACCTTGTTTTCTTCTGGTATTGCCGCAGGCGGATTAACAGCAATTGTACTGAATTTAGTTTTCCCACTCGAAAAATAATCGTTCATCTAAACCGCTAGAGTTGAATATTCTGGCGGTTCTTCTGTATGCTATCCTTAAATTATCGCGATATTAAACGCATTCCCCCACAAATTTGAGGAGCAGCTAGCTGTGAAATGGTTAATTAAATTTGTTACCTATGCATTCTTGCTACTGCTGCTATTGTTTATCGCCGCCTACATTGGGTTACAAACGCGCTGGGGAGCATCCTATTCGAGTCAATTCCTTAGCAAATTTACTGACTACGATATTCATGTAGGGATTATGGGACATGAATTTTCCAACCCTGGCGAATTCATCTTCCAAGATGTACAATTAACCTCACAAAACAAAGACTTGTCCCTAGATGCACGTCAAATCGTGGTTGATGTAAATTGGCGCAATATTTTCAGTGGTACAGCGATCCGTCGCTTCATCATCACACAAGGTGAGCTTTCTACCACCCTATCCCCTGAATCAACACCACTGCCTATTTCGGCGGATATTCTGCAATTTGAAAATAGTCAGCTAACCCTTAAACAAGGTGATGACACCATTTTCGCTACAGGGTTTACTGGGGGGATCACGCCGTGGAGGCCGACAGTGAATCATCCGTTTGGCTATGGCGATTTTCGTTTCACCTCCAGCCAATTAAAAATCAATGAATTACCATTTAAAAATGTGGCACTGACTGGAAAGTTGCAAGAGCAAGTCACTGAAATCAACAAAGCGAGTGCATACCTAAATAACGGTTATATTGCAGGTGAAGGTAAAGTATTTACTGATGGTGCAATTACGATTGATTCATTAGCAATGAATAAGGTTGGCTGGGAAAACAGTATTGATTTCGATACATTATTTGATGCAATTAGTAGTGATAGAACCATTCAAATCAAAAATCTTGAATTAACTAACATTGATATTCAAGGAAAAGACTGGGCGCTTTCAGGGCTGAGTACAGAAATCGATCAGCTAAGTTTGGTCAGAGGTAGCTGGACAAGCCCTAAAAGTAAAATTAGCTTTAATGTTGACCAATTAGTCATGAAAGATCAACAGCTAAGTACACTAATCGGTGACTTGAATATTGATGGAGACAACCTAAACATCAACAAGTTATCAGGCTACTATAACAAAGGCGTATTTAATTTAAATGGTGCTTGGCAACGTAATGATCAAGTTCTTACCATTAATGAAGGTAAGCTAGGCGGCATTTTATATACCCTACCAGAAACTTGGCTCGCTTTTTTTGCTGAACCCGCACCCTCTTGGTTATCAGGCCTATCCATCAAAAAATTCACTGTCTCCCAATCGTTGCTGATGAATATCCAGCCAGAATTCCCGTTCGAATTCACAGCGTTAAGCGCCAACATTGAAGATGTTGACCTCATTAAACTAAAACAGTGGGGAGTTTGGAGCGGTAAGGCGACATTCAATGCCGATAGCGGCACAATTAACCAAGTTTTAGTTCGTCGTCCGTTCTTAGAAGTACGTCAGAGTGGGAAATCCTCTGCCGCAGCGAGTTTAACAGTCAGTACGGAAAGAGGTATCAGCAAGATTGGTGTATTAGTGAAACAAGAACCGAAAAAAGTGCCATTTTTGTTGCGAGCTTCAGGGACTAACATTGATTTAATCGATTTAAATCAATGGGGATGGTCAGGTTTCCCAGCACAAGTTATTGGGGATTTTGATGCAACACTACAGGGAGATTTCCTCGCCCCTTCAGTTGCTAAAAGCGTAAATGGCGAGCTGATGGCGATGCCTCTTCAAGGTAAGCGCTTATATCGTACGGTCGTAAAAGGGGTTGTGACCTCTTCGGTGGAATCTGATGCTACTCAGCAACCTTCTGAAATGCCTCAGGAAGAGCCCTCCCCTGCTCTTATCACTCAATAATGAGTCCACGAGAGGCTGCTGAGTATGGTTTACCTTTTATTGGTCAAATTGAACAAGCGCCAGCGCCATGCTTTTGCACATAATGCTGATCTTTCTCATCCGCTAATTGAAACTCTGCGAATGTGACGATTACTGTGGCGACAGGTTTACCTTGATAATGCTGCTGCTCCAGTAATTTTTTTGATGCGATTGCCTGATTGGCTTGAGCAATTGAATGCGTAAACACCGCTGAACGGTATTTCTCACCGACATTATTACCTTGTTTATCAATAGATTGTGGGTTATGAATCTTCCAAAATAGCGATAAAAGTTCATCATAACTCGTTTGCAGAGGGTCAAAATCGACCTGTACCACTTCTATCCATGGAGAGGTTTCATCGGCAGAACGTGCATAACCTACACGGCTATTTAATACCCCATTTTGCGTTTGAAACGCGGCTTCAGCTCCCCAGAAACAACCTGCGCCAAAAGTGGCTTGTTGTAGCGCTTCCTGACTCATTGTGACCTCGTCATCGATATCAATATTTACTTATTGACCCGCCAACCATTTATCAACGGTGGCTGAATTATTTTTAACCCAATTTTTAGCCGCAATAGCAGGTGGTACATTTTCCTTTTCAATTTGTAGAATAAGTTGATTTAACTCAGCAGGTTCGATTGCCACATTACGCAAGAAGGCAGCAATTTTTGAAGAACGTTTTTCTATACTCGCAGCAGACAGCACATAAACTTTTGCATCAGGATAAGCACATGTAATATGGCTTTTATTTAACCAATCAGAGTCGACTGTTGGGCTGATAAATTTCCAACATCCATCAGCCTTATAAGCTGGGTCATCTTTTTTGTTATCTTGCGCATAACCATCAAAAGTGGGCTCTTCTAGGCGGCGTAAGTCATAGGCTGCGAATATCCAATCAGGCGTATAGGCATAGAAAATCACGCCACGTTTAGCTTTATAAGCGGCTGCGAGTTTTGCATATGTAACAGAAGCTTCAGTTGACACTGGCGCAAATTTATCGCCAAAACCATAGTCTTTCGCTTTAATTTCGCCAATATAAGTTGACTCCCACCCCGCAGGGCCGACCAATAACTCAGGCTTTCCGCCACCTAAAGGTGAAAACAGTGCCGCAATTTCAGGTTTTTGTAAGTCATAAACTGATTTAATGTTGTATTTATCTTGTAAATACCCTGGGATGTAAAACCCTTGCTCACCAATATAAGGGTTTTTAGTTGGTATCAATGTTTTGCTGCCGGTGACGTATTTTGCCCATGCTGCCGATTGGTTTGGCAGCCAAACATCCGTCAGAACATCCACGGTTCCATCGTCTTTTCCTGCTGCAGCGAATAGCACGGGCAAATCCCCCGCAAGATAGGTTACATCGCCATCTAACCGACTTTTAATAACTTCGCCTAAAATATGTTGGATAGCGATGGCACCCGTCCAATTTTGCTCGCCAATAACAATTTTATCTTTTGCTAGTGTTGGAAATGAAAGGGCTGCAAATAATAAAGCAGCACCAACTTGCTGAAATACTGATTTTTTCATAATTTAGCCTTAAAACAGGTGGTTATTATTGTTGCTTGTGTAGTTTTGATTGAATGATACGGTCAGGAATGAGCGCACAAAGTACGATAGCTATCCCAGCAAGAACACCTTCCCCTCCTTTAATGTTACGTAATGCAGCCATAACGTCATAACCCAAGCCGCCTGCACCGATAAGAGCAGCAACAACAACCATAGAAAGACTCATCACGATGGTTTGGTTAATACCTAACAGGAGCGAATGTCTGGCTAAGGGCAGTTGGACTTTGGTTAAAACTTGCCAAGGGTTTGCACCATGGGCAATTGCAGCCTCGACAGATTCTTTTGGAACTTCTTGTAACCCTAAAGCCGTCAAACGGATCATTGGCGCAAGAGAAAAAACAACGGTGGCAATTACTGCAGGTGTTTTCCCGATAGAAAAAAAGGCCACGGCGGGGATTAAATACACAAAGGTTGGTAAGGTTTGCATTATATCGAGTATCGGCGTCAATATTTTGCGAGCTAGGGATTTTTTAGCGACTAAAATGCCAAGTGGAATACCCAGAATTAAAACAATAATGACCGAGGAACCGACGAGTGCGAGGGTCGAAATCGTTCTTTCCCAAAAACCAAATAAGCCAATATAAATAATGGATAAGGTGCTTAATAAGCTCAGACCAAAACCCGCAGCACGCCACGATAAGAAAATCAATGCCACTGCACTAACAGGCCAAGGTAGCCAGCCAAATATCGCTTCAATACTTTCAATAACGGTTCGGACTAATACGATAATGCCAACAAAAGCACTTTCAAATGTATTTTGTGACCAATCAATAATATTATCAATCTGTTGAGCTGTTTCAGAAAAAAGCAGTCGATCAACAGGAAAGGTAAAAAAAAGCGTTTCAATTTCAGAAGTCAACGCTCGCCAAATGACAAATATTTGGCTAAAAAGCAAAACTGATAATGGCAACTTCCAACCTGAATGCGGGTTTTGTCGAGAACGCCGAATCACAGATAAGGTGAAAAAACGGCTCGCAATGACTAAAAGTAAGCCTGATAACCATAAATCAATGTCCGATAATAAGCCTTGTACTATTAGGCTAATTGCCGCTAATTCAATCGCCATTGTTAGCCAAAACAACCCTCCTTTACCATATTCAGCTAGTGCAGCGGGGCCTAACAGTAATGTTTTCCAACGTGCAAGGGCATCGTGGGAGCCCGGTGAAGGAATATCCGTTACTGCAGGATCTGTGCTGGTGACTAAAGCAGCAATACGAACAGGAGAAGATGAATAGTCTTGAAAAAACTCGGCAATTTCTGCATCAGCAGGGGTAGCAAGAAGTTCATTTGGGCTTGCAACTTGCACGAGTTGACCATGACGCATTACGGCTATTCTGTCTGCGAGGCGTAGCGCTTCACTAGGATCGTGGGTGACAAATAAGGTAGTGATCCCACGTTCACGAACTAATTTTAGAAAATGATACTGTAAGCTACGGCGGATAGTCGGGTCGAGAGCACTAAACGGCTCATCCATTAATAAAATATCCGGTTGAGTGATTAATGCGCGAGCAAAACCCACTCGCTGTTGCATGCCACCAGAGAGCTCATGTGGATAATGGTTATCCCATCCTTCTAATCCTACGGCTTTCAGTTGCTCCCTAGCAGCAGCGAAGCGGGCAACTTCGGGCACCCCGTCCAATTCAAGCGGAAAAGCGACGTTTTCAATAACCGTTCGGTGAGGCAACAACCCAAAATGTTGAAAAACCATGCCAATACGCTTTGCACGTAATTCACGCAATAATTTCGGGTTTAGTTGACTGATATCTTGACCTTCAATAAAAACGTGACCACTACTTGAATCAATTAACCGGTTAACGTGACGTAACAATGTTGATTTTCCACTGCCGGATGTCCCCATCAAGCAAACAACTTCGCCGCGATAGACTTGTAAGTTAATGTGGTTTACAGCCAGTTTTTGCTCATTTTTCAACTTTGATGAGTAGGTTTTTGTGACATCACGAAACTCAACAACGATTTCATTAGCAGCATCGTTATCTAACGCTGCTGCGGCGTATTTCCCTAATGGTGATTGAATATTCACAGGTTAAGCTCTCAATAAAATTTTTATTCAAAACGGCCACTTCCACGCAATAATTAAGATTTATTATTAAACGTGTTATGTGACGTTAAATTAATTTTAAGTTTTATTTATATTGTTGATGATAACTTGCTAGTAGGGTAATGGATTTGGAGGAAATAAAAGAAGTATTAAATTTGAATAGATTAGAGCAGATAGTTATTACGGCTACAGGTTATATATTTCAACTAATTACTATTATGTTTGCTAAATTCTACGCATAAGCTAAATATGAAAGGATACAGTGCAAAAACCTGTTAATACCTCAGCAAAGGACGTTTTTGTAATGCACACACATTTAGCTATCCAATAGGCTAGCCAAATGTGTTATTTGCTATTCATATAATATTATTTATTCATCATCCAAATACCACTCCGATGTTTGTGTATTAATATCAAAAACTTGGCCCTGATATGGTGTGAGTGGTGTAAGGCCTTTATCTCGCATCATCGGGATACTCTCACGCACCGATTCATTCCATGGATGAAATGCCATCGCATAGGCGCCCCAGTGCACAGGAACAATGCGTTGTGGGTTGATATCGAACGCAGCTTGCGCCGTTAAACTTGGAAACATATGGTCGTCTGGCCAACGTTTGTCATATTGCCCATTTTCAATAAATGCAATGTTGATATTAGGAAATTTTTTAGCAATTTCAGCGAAATGAGGGCCATAAGCAGTATCCCCACTGTAATACAGTGTTTCATTCATATCCTGAATAACATATCCTCCCCAAAAGCTTTTATTACTGTCAGTCAAGCTACGTCCAGAATTGTGCAACGCAGGGACTAAAGTGTAGCGGTTTTCACCAACCACAGCCGTTTGCCACCAATCCAGCTCTTCAATATTTTTTGCATCAATTCCGAGCGGTTTGAGATATTCACTTAAACCCAGAGGAACAATAAATCGTGCATTTTGTTGCCCAAGTTGCCGTAATGTCTCTTCTTCAAAATGGTCATAATGGTTATGGGAGATTAAAACAATATCGGTTTGTGGCCATTCATCAATGGAAGCCGCGGGTTCTTGAAAACGGCGCATATTAATAACCAACGGAGAAACCGATGGCCCAAGAACAGGGTCAACTGCGATAGTTTGTTGATTAACTCGCATTAATAATGTGGAATGACCGAACCAAATAAACCGATTAATCCCATCATCCTTTAGAAATAATGACCAATCTGGTTTTTGCATTGGGAATTTTATTTTAGGCTTATATTGGCTTTCACCCCCTAACATTTTAAATAACCCTGTTGCACCATCACTCAAAGTCACACTGCGTAATAGTTGAGGATTAACAAATGCTTTTTTTTCCTGACTATAGTTAGCGCTCGTTAGGTATTGGGGGAATGTACGCGAAAAAATAGCACACCCAATAACAAGCAAAATGAATAAACCTAAAAAGAATATGAGCATTATCTTTTTCTTCAATATCATATAGTTAAATTAAACTGTATTTATAAAATAGTTAAAATTAGCATAGTAATATGCATTAACATTATGTATGCTAATTTTATTGGCCTAGGGTAAAGTAATTAATCACCATATCATTTAATTATCAGTTACTAAATTTATATATCTGATATTAAAAGACGATAACCTATTACTGTTTAAATACAATATACATAATTTTCAGATAAGGGTTATATAAATTGAATGAGTATTAATTTTATCGAATCGGTAAAGATAATAACTCTTCTGTCATTTCCCATAAACGTACTGCATTATTTTTATCTAATGCCCAACCCGCTACAACGGAAAACTCCTTCATTCTATCGCCACAAGTGTGGGTTATCATTTCCGCTTCATTACAGTCAGCAAAATAACGGCCACCAATATTCTCAATAATAGGTGAAGTCGCGACAAATATTGATGTTGCTGCACCTTGTTGTGGTGTTTTCCAAAGGTGCTCAGGCACAGGTAATTCACCTGAGTAGCGTTGTAAATTAGATTTAATCGCCCCTGGCATAACCGCATTAGTCCATATTTTATCTTTTTCCCAACGGCGCGTAGCCTCTACCGCAAATAAAATAAGCGCCGTTTTAGATTGCCCATAAGCACTCCAAGGGTCATAAGGTCGGATATGATAATGAATATCATCAAACACAATGGGACTAAAATGATGAGCCGACGAACTAACAACCACGACTCTCGAGCCATTTGCTTTTTTTAGAGCCTCATATAACCCATTTGTGAGTAAAAAATGCCCTATATAATTAGTCGCAAATTGGGCTTCCCATCCTTCATTTGTTCGTGTTTCTGGCATTGCCATAACACCTGCATTATTAATAAGTATATGCAGCGGTTTTGACCATGTTGAGGTAAATTCACGAATTGAGCTTTTATTCGTTAGATCAAGGTAAGCAACATCAACCTGCTGATTGCCTGTCGATTTTATTATTTCTAATGCAGCTTGTTGGCCAGCCTCAATATTTCTGACCGCCAGTGTTACACTGGCGCCATTATTTGCAAGAGAGCGAGCCGTTTCAAACCCAATACCTGAAGCCGCCCCCGTTATAATGGCATTTTTACCCGTTAAATCTATACCGTTAATCACTTCGTCTGCGAGGCTATGGAAGCCAAACGATGTTTTGATTTTCATGATCCTATTCCTAATTTAATACAAAAAAAGGGCGAGCAAAAGAATTGGCAATGATTCATTGCCAGTTAAATTGCTATTCATTAATAAATATTAAATATAATGCTTATGCTGAAATCGCTTTCCACATTATTTCAAAACCAAGTTGTAATAATGCATCTTTACGTTCTGGTTGCTTTTCAATTTGTTCACTTGTTGCATCTGATATATTCTGAAAAATGTTATAAATAAAATCTTTTTCATCAGAAACTAAAAGATTATCTTTAATCGCTTGAGTAAACATTTGGTCGATTAAAACAAGAGGCTCAGGTGTTTTAGCAAGGGTTTCAGGCGTCAGTAGCTCAGAGACAGAAAGCAATCTAAGCACTCGTTTTCCATTAGGATTTTTTAATGCCCACTCAGTATACCCTGACCACACATGCTTTATTTGTGTATGCACATCAGCATTTTTAGGGTAACCAGTGACTAGGCGTTCAGCCATATCGCTTTTGAGTAGCAAATAAACATCATTAAATAATTGTTCTTTGGTTGGAAAATAGGTAAAAAGAGTGCCTACGGCTACTTTTGCACGTTTTGCAATATTTGCCGTCGTTGCTGATAAACCATTTTCAGCAAGAGTACTTATCGTTGCATTAATCAATGCAGTGTATTTTTGTGAGCTCAAGGGACGAGCCATAGAGTATCTCCAAATAAAATATTGCGTCTCTCATTAACTTTAATGACTGACTAATCACTCAATTATATTGATAGAGAGAAATAGATGCAATAAGTTTGAAGATAAATTTAAAAAAATGTGAGTCCATTTTCTCGTTCCATTAAAACCATGCCAAAACATCTCTAATGGAACGAGTCGTACTCAAAAATAGGGCAATGTGCGGTATAACTGGGAGCAATTACGCTTTCTCCGTGCTTGTATGCCCCCTTTATCATTTACGCCCAATAATCTATTTTACTTTGTTTTATCAACGGGTAACACCATGTACACACCACTAAAAACTGCACCAACTTGGTTATTTGGGTTACTTACTTCCACTTTCAGTTTAACTCGCGCTTTGCTGCCTCGCGCTAAGCGGTCAAGGTCACCACTCATATTCGCTAAATCCGCAATTGCCGTTGGCCTGCCACTCACTGGCTTGCCGTAGCGGATGTTGGCATCCACTAACACAATATCACCACCAAGTTGATGCTCTTGCATTAGCAGCCAAATAAGCCCCCAACCGGTTAATGTCGCGAGTGAAAATTGGCTACCTGCAAAAATAGTTTCATGGGGGTTTTGGTTGCCCGCTTCTGGCATTGTCGTAATAAAACGGGTCCCTGTATATTGTTCGATGCGAACACCCATTTTTTCACTTAACGGAATGTATTTATGCCATGCTTGCTGTAATTCACCACACCAATCAGGACGATGTAAGATTTGGTCTAGGGTTTCAATTGGCTTGATCATTAAATAATGACGCACAGGTGTTTTAAGCTGCCCTGCAACTTGCCCCCTATTTTCAAACCCCATCTTATTAAAGAAAGGAACGGCTTCTTCACGCACACTGGAAACAATACGTTTTACACCTTCTTGCCGTGCAACTGACTCCAGAGCCATAATAATCAACTTCCCCAGCCCTTTACCTTGCATGACGGGATTAACAGCGAGGAAGCGAATTGCACCTTCGTTATCGGCATTAATATATAGACGGCCAATCGCCAAAATACGGTTTTTATCATCCACCACCATTTGATGGTGAGCCGTTAAATCATAACCGTCTTTTTCAGAACCGAGGGGTTGATTGAAGGGTTTTCGCAACATTTCCCAACGAAAGTGGTAGTAAGTTGCAAATTCAATTTCATCTTTCGGTGTACGTAAATGGTACATCGTTTCCCCCTTTAAAAATGGAATCACACTTGCAGCCAAAAGGTCACAGGGCCGTCATTAGTTAAGCTCACTTGCATATCAGCAGCAAATTGCCCAGTTTCAGTCGTGACGCCATGCTGACGGCTTTGTTCCACAAAATACTGGTACAGTTTATCGGCTTTTTCAGGCTCTGCCCCCCCAGAAAAACTAGGTCTCATGCCTTTTTTGGTGTCTGCCGCTAACGTAAATTGTGAGACAACCAATAAGCTGCCCCCCGCTTGCTGAACATTCAGGTTCATTTTCCCTTGTTCATCACTAAAAATACGGTAGCCCAGCACCTTTTCACATAAGCGTTTTGCTTTTTGCTCGTCATCGTCTTTTTCAACGCCAAGCAGAACCAACAAACCTGAGTTTATTTGCCCAACCGTTTGTTCATCAACAACCACACTCGCATGAGTGACTCTCTGGATTAATGCAATCATGATTACTCTGCACAAAAAGATGGAGCAACGTTAGCCGTTGCTCCATCTTCAATATCAAATATTATTCAACTTCAGCACTAAAATCGTAAGTACGGAAATATTCAGGAACGGTATCTTTATCCACAACATGAATACTATGGATACCAAGAGCTTGCGCGGCTTTAACATTTTCCTCTACATCATCGAAGAAAACGGCATCTGCTGCTTCAAATTCTTCGGATTGCAGAACGTATTTGAAGATTTCAGGATCAGGCTTACGCATACCTAAATCTTGGGATAAATAGAGAAAATCGGAGGAAGCTGCAATCTCTGGGTAGTGTTCTGGCCAGTAGTCCAAATGTAGACGGTTAGTATTCGATAAGACGACAACACGGTGCCCTTGTTCACGCAGGCGCTCCATAATGTCAATCACTTCTGGTCTTAACGAAATAAAAATAGCGTGCCAGCCTTCAGCAAAGTCTTCAAAGCTCAGAGTGATCCCCATTTCTTCACAAAGTAGCTCTGCAAACTCTATATCTGAAATTTTTCCACACTCATGTAATTGAAAGATATTGCCAAAAGTAAACCGTGATTTGATTTCTTCACTTGGTGTGCCGCTCAGTTCAGACCATTTATCAAACACACGATTAAAGTCGATATCAATAATCACATTACCCATATCGAAGATATACAGCATAAATTTTCCTCTTTGTTATTCACTAAATTTACTTTAATCATTATTCGTCCAACTGAACAGCCCTAATTGGTGATAATTCACGTTATTTTGTCAATTCATCGGTTGAGCACTAAACCAGAAAATTGCTGCCGACCTAACCCTTTTTACTGCAGATACAATAACAGGGCTATTAATCACTTTTACGCTGGCTCTTTACTACGACAATAAATACGGAATAACCGAGCTAAATGTTCCCCTGCTGGCGTTAATGTTGCGTCCCGGCGCTGCACGAGAGCAAACGTGGCATAAGGTAGTTTTTCGATTAAATCCAATGCGATATACCGTTGTTCAAAGAGAGGCTCATCTATCGTGTCTATCGACACAATGGTTAAAAAATCACTTTGCGCGACTAAACTTAAACAACCAATTAAGGTTTCACAGGTCACACTGAAATCCATGGGGCGCTCCATCATGGAGAACACATCGGCGAGTTGCTTGTAATATGTGCCCTTTGGGGTTGGCATCGTCCAATCGCAGTCCACTAACTCAGTAAGCGATTTTGCATGCCGTAAGGGGTGATCTTTACGCATAATCACTTTGTATTCTTTTTGCATCAACCGCTCAAAAGTAAACTCCGCATCCAAGCTTCCTGGGTAATAAGTGTTAATCGTGAAGTCCAGTTCCCCTTGCCTCAATTGAGTTAGCATGGTTAATAATTGCCCTTCCATAATGCGCAATTTGATATTGGGATAATCGCGGTGAAATTGAGTGACGACTTTTGGCATTAATGAACGAGCAATACTACCTGCAACACCAATGTTCACCGTTCCACCAATCAATCCAATACGTTGTGAAATCTCTTCTTGCCCGACCCGTAATTCTTCAAGAATTAAACTTGCACGGCGTAAAAAACCCTCCCCACATTCCGTTAAATAAATCCCTTGGTTACTGCGAATAAACAATTTAGCCCCCAAGCTACTCTCTAATTCACGAATAGATTTCGTCAATGCAGGCTGAGAAAGCTGTAGAAAACGGCTGGCGGCTCGAATACTGCCATGCCGGCTAATTTCGACGAACGCCCTGAGCTGATTTAATTTTATGGGTGGTGCCATATCAATACCCCGATAACTTTTAGTTATATAGCCAAAGATAATTGTATCTTTTTTACTCTAATTTGATTGTGTACAGTCAGAAAATGGAGAAACAAAAAATTAACATTTAGCAAATTAAATAATTTTTTATAAATTAAAATAACCAAAGCAAATTAATATACTACTTTTTAAAATTAAACGAATTTTAATTTTAAAACCCATACACATCCCTATTTCAATATCCCTGTACTGATTTTTCTTGTGATAACTAAAAGAGATACAAAATGAATACTGACTTAGATAGCACCATCCAGCAGATGGCACAACAATTACAAGCATGGCGGCGTGATTTTCATCAGTATGCAGAATCAGGTTGGTTTGAATTTCGTACAGCAACGCTTGTTACCGAAGAACTGCATCAACTTGGTTACCAACTGCAACTGGGCAAAGAAGTCGTTAAAGCGGATGCTCGAATGGGCCTTCCTACCGAAGAAAAATTGGCAGAACAAGAAAAAAGAGCGATTGAACAAGGCGCTTTAACTCAATGACTACCTCACTTTTCAGGGGGGTTCACTGGTATCGTTGCCACACTCGATACTGGCCGTCCAGGCCCAACACTTGCTTTTCGTGTCGATATGGATGCCCTTGATTTAAATGAAGAACATTCGTGCCAACACCGTCCACATAATGAAGGTTTTGCTTCCTGTAATCCGCACATGATGCACGCGTGCGGCCACGATGGGCACACCGCCATCGGCCTTGGGCTTGCTCGTATTCTCAAGCAATATGAAGCGAAGCTGTCTGGTCGCATCAAGGTTATCTTTCAACCTGCGGAAGAAGGCACCCGAGGTGCCAAATCCATGATGGAAGCAGGTGTGGTTGATGATGTCGATTTCTTTGTGGCTATCCATATCGGTACAGGTGTGCCAAAAGGCGAAGTCGTCTGCGGCAGTAAAAACTTTTTAGCTACTACAAAGTTTGATGTGACCTATCAAGGTGTTGCGGCACATTCAGGTGCAAAACCTGAAGATGGCAAAAATGCATTAATTGCCGCAGCCCATGCAACCCTAGGCCTATATGGTATCCCGCGTCACAGTGAAGGAAGCTCACGCATTAATGTTGGTGTATTGCAAGCAGGTATTGGCCGCAATGTCATTCCCGATACCGCACTGCTCAAAGTTGAAACGCGCGGGGAAACCAATGAAATCAACAAGTTTGTCTACGAAAAAGCGATGCACATTATTGAAGGCGCCGCCAAAATGCAAGATGTCGCCTTTGATATCAAACTGACGGGAGCCGCACAAAGTAGCCACCCAAGCAATCAGTGGGTTGATTTTATTTGCGATTTAACAAAAAAACAGCTTCCTGAATTAACCTCTATCGTTAAAAACCGCTACCAAGCCGCAGGTTCGGAGGATGCAACCTATTTTATGGAACGCGTAAAAGAGCGTGGAGGCCAAGCCACTTACATGATTTTTGGTACAGATCTCAGTGCAGGTCACCACAATGAGCGCTTTGATTTTGATGAAAATGTGATGATAACAGCAGTAAAAACGCTGTCGACAATTGCCCTGCACCTCCCTGAATTCGGAGCGAAAAATGGATAAACAATTCACATCATTTATTGGTGATTATATTGAAAATCATCGCGCCCAGTTTACCGCGCTAAGCGACAATATTTGGGATCACCCTGAAACCCGCTTTGAAGAAACCTATTCTGCTAATTTACTGGCTGACGCATTAGAGCAAGAAGGCTTCCACGTTGAAAGAGGGGTTGGTGATATTGAAACGGCGTTTATCGCCAGCTATGGTGAGGGGTCACCTGTCATTGCATTATTGGGCGAATATGACGCTCTCGCAGGGTTAAGCCAACACTCTGCTTGCAGCGAGCCAAATCCCTTAGTGGAAAATGGTAATGGTCACGGGTGTGGGCATAACTTACTAGGCACCGCCGCGTTATCTGCCGCTTTTGCTGTCAAAGCCTGGCTGCATGACAATAATTTACCTGGTACTGTGCGGTTTTATGGCTGCCCTGGGGAAGAAGGCGGATCAGGTAAAACATTCATGGTCAGAGAGGGCTTATTCGATGATATTGATGCTGCCATTACATGGCACCCAGAATCATTTAGTGGTGTCTTTAATGTGCAATCCCTTGCTAACATTCAAACAGCTTTTCGCTTTAAAGGTATTGCTTCTCACGCAGCAAACTCCCCACACCTAGGCAGAAGTGCACTTGATGCCGTCACCTTGATGAATGTTGGCGTGCAATTTTTACGCGAGCACATTATTCAAGACGCTCGGATACACTATGCCGTCACCAACACGGGGGGCGCATCCCCAAATGTCGTGCAACCTGATGCAGAAGCCCTCTACCTTGTCCGCGCCCCGCAACTTGATGAAGCACAAGATATTTACCAGCGTGTGATTAATATTGCACAAGGAGCTGCCCTGATGACAGGGACGCAACTAGAAGTCCGTTTTGATAAAGCATGCTCAAACTATGTGCCTAATCGGACGCTAGAACACGCCATGTTTAACCACATTACTGAATTTGGCATCCCTGAATATACCGATAAAGAACGTCAATTCGCTGAGCAAATTCATAATACATTGACGAAAGATGATTTACGCAATGCCAAGCTAAATGCTGCCCGCAGTGGAGGAGAAGAAGGCGAACGTTGGTGTGAAAGGCAGGGCAATAAAGTACTCACGAATGAAGTACTGCCTTACGTTGAGTCCAAAGAGTTGATGTACGGCTCAACCGATGTTGGTGATGTCAGCTGGGTTGCCCCTACCGTTCAATGTTTTAGCCCATGCTTTGCCTTTGGTACCGCACTGCATACTTGGCAATTAGTAGCACAAGGGCGCACCTCTATTGCCCATAAAGGGATGCTACTCGCAGGGAAAATCATGGCCTCTAGCGCCATTGAGTTGTTCTTGAAGCCCGATTTATTAGCACAAGCAAAAGCTGAATTTACGCAGAAAAGGCAAGTTACCCCTTATCAGTGCCCTATTCCCAAAGATATTAAGCCTTCAAAATTAAAATAAGTAGTTCCTTAATACAGGCGGGGTTTACCCGCCCATAAGTCATAACAATAACAATGAAGATAGACACAAGGAAACCCTATGAGCGACTCAACAACTGTGCACAAAAGCCCCGGGGCAATTTTTCGCTGGATAGAACGAGTGGGAAACAAAATCCCAAACCCATTCATTTTGTTCGTTTATTTAATTGCCGTGCTGATGATTGCGACGGCTGTATTATCTTGGTTTGATTTATCTGTTAAAAACCCCGCCAATGATGAGATGGTCAGCGTTAAAAATTTATTAAGCGTGGAAGGGTTACAGTGGATTTTACCTAATATCGTTAAGAATTTTAGCAGCTTTGCCCCCCTAGGCGCCATTCTCGCGTTAGTCATTGGGGCGGGTTTAGCTGAGAAAGTAGGCTTACTTCAAGCTTTAATGTACAAAATGGCATCGGGTATTAATAAGCGCTATGCCAGTTATATGGTACTGTTTATCGCCTTTTTCAGCCATATTTCTTCAGATGCGGCGTTAGTTGTCATGCCACCACTAGGTGCCTTGATCTTTATCGCGGTAGGTCGCCATCCTGTCGCTGGCCTATTAGCTGCAATTGCTGGGGTCGCTTCGGGTTTTACCGCAAACTTATTGATTGTCACCACCGATGTATTGTTATCGGGAATCAGTACAGAAGCAGCAATGATGATTGACCCAAATCTACATGTCAGCGTTATCGATAACTGGTACTTTATGGCCACATCGGTGATTGTGTTAACCATCGCAGGTGCACTACTGACAGACAAATTTATTGAACCCCGTCTCCCCGTGTGGGAAGGCACGTCACATGACCGACTCGAAGAATTGACGCCAATTCAAAACCGTGGTTTATTGATGAGTGGCTTGTCTGCACTAATCTTTATCGGTTTAGTTGCGCTCATGGTTGCCCCAGAAGGCGCACCACTGCGTGATCCAGTAACTGATACAGTGATCCCTTCGCCGTTTATCAAGGGTATCGTTCCTGTCATTATTATTTTCTTTTTCGTCGTTTCCATTACCTATGGTGTATCAACCAAACAAATCAAAAAGCCGAATGATATCCCAGACTTATTAGTTGACCCAATGAAAAGCATGGCAGGTTTCATTGTGATGGTTTTCCCACTTTCTCAGTTCGTTGCATTCTTTAACTGGAGCAATATGGGGAAATTCATGGCGATTGGTTTAACTGACTTGCTAGAAAACTTAGGGATGACGGGTGTGCCCGCGTTTATTGGGTTAATGTTTTTATCTGCGTTTCTGTGTATGTTTATCGCCAGTGGTTCTGCTATTTGGTCAATACTGGCACCGATATTTGTGCCGATGTTTGTGTTACTTGGCTTTCACCCTGCTTTCGCACAGATTGTGTTTCGTATCGCTGACTCCGCTGTGTTACCCCTTGCGCCGATGTCACCGTTCCTTCCGCTCTTTTTAGGCTTTTTACAACGCTACTATAAAAATGCGCAGCTAGGGACCTACTATACCTTAATATTGCCGTATCCAATTGTATTCTTTATTGTTTGGATGTTATTGCTAGTAGGCTGGTACTTTGCAGGCTTACCTATCGGGCCCGGAGTTTACCCACAACTTACCCCATAAAAAAAGGCGCCTAAATGGCGCCTTTTTACTACTTATTTTAACTAAAAATTAGTCTTCTTTAGAACGGTTTGCACGACGGCGATCGTTCTCAGTCAGATGACGTTTACGCAGACGGATAGACTGCGGAGTCACTTCAACTAATTCGTCATCATCAATAAACTCAAGCGCTTGTTCCAAAGTCATTTTAATTGGTGGTGACAGAGTTGTTGCTTCATCGGTACCTGACGCACGCATGTTAGTCAGTTTTTTACCGGTTAAGCAGTTAACTGTTAAGTCATTAGAACGTGAGTGAATACCAATGATTTGGCCTTCATACACTTCAGCACCGTGACCTAAGAATAATTTACCGCGATCTTGCAGGCTGTACAGCGCGTAAGCAACCGCTTTACCTTGACCGTTAGAGATCAGCACGCCGTTTTGACGACCACCGATTTCACCTGGGCGAACATCATCGTAATGGCTGAATGTTGAGTACAGTAAGCCAGTACCTGAAGTCATTGTCATGAACTCGGTACGGAAGCCAATCAGGCCACGGCTTGGGATGATGTAGTCAAGACGCACACGGCCTTTACCATCTGGCATCATGTCACGCAGGTCGCCTTTACGCTCACCTAACGCTTTCATGACATCACCTTGGTTTTGTTCTTCAACGTCTAAAGTGACTTGTTCGAATGGTTCTTGTTTACGACCATCGATTTCGCGAATGATAACTTTTGGACGAGATACCGCTAACTCGAAGCCTTCACGACGCATGTTTTCGATCAGAACAGATAAATGCAGCTCACCACGACCAGATACACGGAATGCATCAGGGTCTTGAGTTTCTTCAACACGCAGTGCAACGTTGTGAACCAGTTCTTTATTCAGGCGGTCAAGGATCTGACGTGAAGTCACGAATTTACCTTCTTTACCGCAGAAAGGTGAGGTGTTAACACAGTAGAACATGCTAACTGTTGGCTCATCAACCGCTAACGCAGGCAGTGCTTCAACGCTACCCACTTGGCAGATAGTGTCAGAGATATTCAGTTCGCCTAAACCTGTCAGCGCAACGATATCGCCCGCTTCAGCTTGTTGTGAATCGATACGCTCTAAACCTAAGTGAGTCAGAACTTTACCTATTTTACCGTTGCGAGTGTTACCTTCGCTGTCGATAACAGTCACTTGTTGGTTAGGTTTAACCACACCACGTTTGATACGACCGATACCGATAACACCTAAGTAGCTGTTGTAATCCAACTGCGAAACTTGCATTTGGAAAGGACCATCGACATCGACTGCAGGTGGCGCAACATGCTCTACGATAGCTTCGTACAGCGGAGTCATGTCTTCAGCCATGTTTTCGTGCTCGAGACCAGCAATACCGTTTAATGCAGATGCGTAAACGATAGGGAAATCGAGTTGCTCATCCGTTGCACCTAAGTTCACGAATAAGTCGAATACTTGGTCAACAACCCAATCAGGACGTGCGCCTGGGCGGTCAACTTTATTGATAACAACAATAGGACGTAAACCGTGGTCGAACGCTTTTTGCGTTACAAAGCGAGTTTGTGGCATTGGGCCATCCATCGCATCAACAACCAGCAGCACACAGTCAACCATAGACATAACGCGCTCAACCTCACCACCGAAATCGGCGTGACCTGGGGTGTCTACGATATTGATATGATAACCATTCCATTGGATAGCGGTATTTTTAGCAAGGATAGTAATACCACGCTCTTTCTCCAAGTCATTGGAGTCCATAACACGCTCATCAACCGTTTCACGTTCACCGAACGTGCCTGATTGTTGCAATAATTTACCCACCAGTGTGGTCTTGCCATGGTCAACGTGAGCGATGATGGCGATGTTTCTTAAGTTTTGAATTGACAAGGATTTTTACCGTTTAATTGACAGGAAAGGAATATGCTTTTTGCGGTATTCTAATTACCCAAACATACTTTCTACGTTAATTTGCTGTTATTTTACACGTTTTTCCGCACAAGTGGAATAAATGTGAAACCCATCACTGTATAAAAAGTTTTTAACGAAAAAACATTCAGTTGCGTAACAGTACCAGATTCCCTCATAAAATAATGAGCATCATCTCTGCGAAACCACGAAGTGACAGAATAATACGCTAAAAACTTAATATTAGCAGCCCAAAAAAAGAACAAAAAATAGACTTTCTTTCTTAATCGCTATTTTTAATGCCTTTTTGTGTTATTTAGATATATCTAAATTGACTAATTAGATATATCTAAATATAGTAAAGCCATAAAATGAATTCGATATATCTAAAGTTACAAACTAAGGAGTAACTATATGCTAATTAAATCTTGTCGTCATGTATATTATGCGCGCCATGACGAAAATCAGCGCGGCCACCACGATGGCTGTTGCCATGGCGAAGGTCGTCACGGGCACGGTGAACGCCGCCATGGGCATGGTGAATGTTGCCACGGTGAAGGCCGTCATGGGCACGGACACGGCGAACGTTGCCACGGTGAAGGCCGTCATGGGCACGGACACGGCGAATGTTGCCACGGTGAAGGCCGTCATGGTCACAGTGATGAGCGCCAAAGAGGCCGCGGAAGAGGCAAAGGCCTGCGCCGTTTATTCGACCACGGTGATCTTCATATCATGGTGCTTTCATTAGTGGCGAAAAAACCGAGCTACGGTTATGAAATTATCAAAGATATTCAAGAAGCTTCGAACGGTCTTTATGTGCCAAGCCCAGGTGTTATTTATCCAACATTAACACTGTTAGAAGAACAAGGCTTTTTAGAGTCTCAAATTGTTGAGCGCAATCGCAAAAGTTTTACTATTACGCCAGAAGGCGCTGCGCACTTAGCACAGAATAAAGAAACAGAAGCGGTTATTGCTCGTAAGCTGGCGAAAGCACGTGATATGCAACAAGGCAGCAATTTAGCAGAAGACATTGAAATGGCAGTCAGCCGCTTTAAAGCCCTACTGCGCCACAAAATGGTTCTGAAACAATTGAATGAAGAACAAACACGTCAAATTGCTTCCATTATCAATGATGCCGTAAAACAGATTGAAGAAGTGAATACCTTATTAACGAACAGTGATGATGAATAACACCTCCTCACTCATTAAATAATGTTTGCCAATTCAGCTTTGGGCTTATTATTAAGCACAAAGCTGGCTTTTTTCTCTATCCTTTTCTTTTTGCACCAAAACAGTGCAGCCCATCATCAAAAATGCACCAACTAAGTGCAAACTGTGACTGTTTTTAACTCAATCGATTGACATTCTCTCGTAACAATCCGTATTTACTCTTCTTTTAAAAGTTGGCACGATTTTCGCTTATAGTATTTATAGTGAGCGAGCAACGTGCATTAATGTGATTAATCACCGCCGCCATGCCAGACAAACCAACAAACGCAAAATATGATGCGGTTTGTTGATTAGACCCGACCAGGAGAGCCGAGAATGTCCGCTGAACATGTTTTATCGTTAATTAAAGAGCACAATGTAAGATTTATTGATCTGCGTTTTACCGACACAAAAGGTAAAGAGCAACATATCACTATCCCTGCTCACCAAGTTGACGAAGACTTCTTTGAAGAAGGCCAGATGTTCGACGGTTCATCAATTGGTGGCTGGAAAGGCATCAACGAATCTGACATGGTACTGATGCCAGATGCATCTACTGCAATGTTAGACCCATTCTTTGCTGATGTGACCTTAATTATCCGTTGCGATATTTTAGAGCCGGGTACCATGCAAGGTTACGACAGAGACCCACGCTCCATTTCTAAACGTGCGGAAGATTTCCTGCGTTCAAGTGGTATCGCTGACATCGTGTTATTTGGTCCAGAACCTGAATTCTTCGTTTTTGACGATATTCGTTTCGGCAACAACATGCACGGCAGCTACTACCATATCGATGATATCGAAGCGGCATGGAACACTGGCACAAAATACGAAGGCGGCAATAAAGGCCACCGTCCAGCCGTTAAAGGTGGTTACTTCCCAGTACCACCTGTAGACTCATCACAAGACCTGCGTTCTGCAATGTGTACCACAATGGAAGAGATGGGCTTAGTTGTTGAAGCTCACCACCATGAAGTGGCAACTGCAGGCCAAAACGAAGTCGCCACCCGCTTTAATACGATGACCAAAAAAGCGGATGAAACCCAGATTTATAAATATGTTGTGCACAATGTTGCCCATGCATACGGCAAAACAGCTACCTTTATGCCTAAGCCATTAGTCGGTGATAACGGTTCAGGTATGCACTGCCACATGTCTTTATCAAAAGACGGCGTGAACCTGTTTGCGGGTGACAAATACGGCGGTTTATCTGAAATGGCGCTGTACTACATCGGCGGTATCATTAAACATGCTCGTGCGCTGAACGCATTTACAAACCCAACAACAAACTCATACAAACGTTTAGTTCCAGGCTTTGAAGCTCCTGTAATGCTAGCTTACTCTGCACGTAACCGTTCTGCATCTATCCGTATTCCTGTGGTTGCAAGTACCAAAGCACGTCGTATTGAAGTGCGTTTCCCAGACCCAGCAGCTAACCCATACTTAGCGTTTGCAGCGCAGTTAATGGCGGGTCTTGATGGCATTATCAATAAGATCCACCCAGGTGATGCAATGGATAAAAATCTGTATGACTTACCACCAGAAGAAGCAAAAGAAATCCCAACTGTTTCAGGTTCTTTAGATGAAGCACTAGCGGAACTGGATAAAGATCGCGAGTTCTTAACTCGTGGTGGTGTATTCACAAATGACGCTATCGATGCGTACATTGAATTAACCCGTGCTGACATTCAACGTGTCCGTATGGCACCACACCCGCTCGAATTTGAAATGTACTACAGTGTGTAACACGCCGTTCCACTGATAGTCTTTGTTGCCGTGAAGCACTTGCCCCATCTTTTGATGGGGCCTTTTCTCTCTAAAACTGCACCAAAGAAACAAAAATCAAATATCGGTTGTTTGGTCTATCAGGTATAATGCACCAAAATAGTGCAGGAGTGACATGACATGAAAACCGAACATTTGCCAGCACCCGAACAAATCCTCGACTCCCTTATTAATAGCGTGCTTATTTTGGATTATGATTTGGTTATCCATTACGCCAATCATGCCGCATTGCAAATCCTAACCCAAAGTCAGCGCAAACTCTATGGGACTCCCCTTCCACTCTTATTTAGCTATTGCTCACTCAATGATGAATTAATGCTCAATAGTTTAAAAGAAGGCCACAGTTTTACTGAAAATGAGGTCACGTTGGTGTTTAATAACCATTCCCACGTAATGTCATTCAGCGCACAACCTTTTTCAGAACAATTTATTTTAGTTGAGCTGTCACAACTCGATAGCCAGCGACGCCTTAGCCAAGAATTGGCGCAAAATGCACAGCAACTTGCCGCGCGTGAACTGATCCGCGGTCTGGCTCACGAAATAAAAAACCCACTGGGTGGGTTGCGGGGGGCTGCGCAGTTGTTATCTAAGGCGCTGCCCTCCCCACAATTAAATGAATATACTCAAGTCATTATCGAACAAGCCGACCGCTTAAGAGCCTTGGTCGATAGATTGCTTGGGCCACAGTATCCAGGACCAAAAACTCAGCAAAGTATTCACCATATTATGGAAAACGTGGTGCGCTTAGTTTCCCTCGAAAAACCTGCTAATGTCACATTAACTCGCGACTATGATCCAAGTTTGCCCGATTTAGACTATTACCCCGATCAAATCGAACAAGTTTTACTGAACGTCACCCGCAACGCTCTACAAGCCGTCGCTGATACGGGCGGTCATATCACACTACGCACGCGCACTGCATTTCAAGTCATGCTACAAGGTGAGCGTTATCGGTTAGCTGCGAGGATTGATATCGAAGACAACGGCCCTGGCATTCCATTGGCCATCCAAGATACGCTTTTCTACCCAATGGTGAGTGGCCGACCTGATGGGACAGGGCTTGGGCTGTCAATTGCGCGAAGTTTAGTGGATCAACATGCAGGGAAAATCGAGTTTACCAGTTGGCCAGGGCACACTGAGTTTTCTATTTATCTACCCATCAAAAAATAGGGGATAACCATGTCGCAGGGAAAAATTTGGGTCGTGGATGACGACAGTTCCATTCGCTGGGTTTTAGAGCGAGCACTCAACAGTGCAGAATTTGTCTGCACCTGCTTTGACAGTGCTGATGCAGTACTTGCTGCATTGGAAAACGCACTCCCTGATGTTTTGTTATCCGATATTCGCATGCCTGGAACCAATGGTATTGAGCTACTCAATACCATTAAACAATCACACCCCCTTTTGCCGATCATCATTATGACAGCTCACTCAGACCTCGATGCTGCCGTTAATGCCTATCAATCTGGTGCCTTTGATTACCTGCCTAAACCGTTTGATATCGATGAAACTGTGGCATTGGTTGAACGTGCGTTAAATCATAGCCGTGAACAGAACCACACGGGGCGTGAAACAAAACAAAAAGCGCCGATTGTTTCATCCACCATGATCGGTGAAGCGCCTGCAATGCAGGAGGTGTACCGCATTATCGGCCGCTTATCGCGCTCATCAATTAGCGTACTGATTAACGGTGAGTCAGGGACAGGGAAAGAGCTTGTTGCCCACGCGTTGCACCAACATAGTCCACGAGTTAGTGAGCCATTTATTGCCCTGAATATGGCCGCTATTCCAAAAGATCTCATCGAGTCGGAGCTTTTTGGTCATGAAAAAGGCGCATTCACAGGAGCAACCCAAGTTCGTCAAGGGCGTTTTGAACAAGCCAACCGCGGTTCATTATTTTTAGATGAAATTGGGGATATGCCCCTTGATGTACAAACACGGTTATTACGTGTTCTTGCTGAAGGGCAATTTTACCGTATTGGTGGCTATACTCCTGTGAAAGTGGATGTGCGAATTATTGCCGCCACCCACCAAGATCTTGAAAAACGGGTTAAAGAAGGTTTATTCCGTGAAGATTTATTTCACCGATTAAATGTGATTCGAGTACAACTTCCTCCTTTGCGAGAACGAACGGAAGATATTCCACGCCTTGCACACTATTTTTTACAAAATACCGCAAAGGAGTTAGGTGTAGAAAGTAAAGTACTGCACCCTAACAGTGAAAAAATTCTGCAGCGCTATTATTGGTCAGGAAATGTTCGCCAATTGGAAAATGTCTGTCGCTGGCTGACCGTTATGGCGGCAAGCCAAGAAATTTTACCGCAAGATTTGCCAGATGATTTACTGGAAGAGCACTCAATACAAAACACTGAAACCAATAAACCAAAGGCCAATGAACCTGCAAAGGCTCCTTTACCTGTGCATCAATTCACCTCAGATGCACAATGGTTTGAATTATTGGAAAAGTGGGCTGACCATGCGTTATCCGCTGGAAAAGATGATTTATTAGCACAAACAGTGCCACTATTAGAACGCACTCTACTTAACTGCGCACTGAAACACACCGATGGACATAAACAGGAAGCTGCTCGCTTATTAGGCTGGGGGCGCAATACCCTAACCCGTAAATTAAAAGAATTAGGCATTGAATAAACCACAATAAAATTAAGTAACTTCATTTAATTTTGGCAATTATTCAAAAAGGAGTAGAGGAGAACTCTACTCCTTTATATTAATTATAAAATAGTTTTATTAACGTTTCATATTAAAACAAATAAGCACTCTCTATTTTAGACAAACTAACCCCTATCCCACTCCTTATAATGACCATTAAAATACGATATTCTATTTAATGCAGTACATTAATGATTCTCTTTAAGAAAATCACATATCTTATTTAGCCCAGTGAAATTATTAAACACCCTATGAACACATTATACGTGAAATATAAAATACAAATATTAATTTAAAGTTAGTTTAAATTAATATTATTTTATTACGACCTAAAAAATCAAAAAAACGACAGGAAACATGCCAATTGTGAAAGGCAGTATTTAAACCCACTCAGTAACACAAAATTTTCACTTTATGATTAAAACCTAAAAAATAACGACTAAAATAAACATCTTCTATATCGTAAATTTTTTATTCTATAACTGTAAGCATTTTTAGCAATAACGAAGATGTTTTTTATAAAAACAATGAAATTCGAGTATACTATTTTGAGCAACCTTTTCAGATATTACGATATCAATCATTGATTTTCGTTATTTCGCTCTCTTTTCAAACAAAAATAAAATTTGACTTAAGATTAAAAACCCAAAAATCACATTATGCGAGAGGAATAAAATTTAAAAATCACGCTAAAATTATTACTGGGTTTTTATTTTTATTTAACTTTAGTTATTCATGAATAAAAAATGAAAATTCTTTTATTTTAAAACATAAGCCCATTCTCTAACACATAATGTGTTTTCTATTTTAAAAAAACCAAAAATAAAATTAAATTATTATTTAATGCTATTTTTTAGTTGACTTGTTTATTTGAAAAAATAACCACAAAATACTCTCCAATTGAGTAAGCGAATATTTATCTCGCTCTCAATACCATCAAATAAAATATCTTCCTTGGAGAGTCATAAATGAAAAAGAATATCATCGCAACGTTAATTGCGACGTCGTCTATTTTTGCTATTAATAATGCATTCGCTGCTGACGGTACTATCGATTTCACGGGTGAAATTACCGACCAAGCCTGTGAATTAGCCGCAGGCTCTGATGCGTTAAAAGTAAATTTAGGGAAAGTTTCTAAAACCGCATTACCTAGCGCTGGAAGCACTGCCGCTGCCACTAAATTCACCATTAAATTAATTAACTGCCCAGCCACCGTCACCACGGCATCCGTAAAATTCGATGCTGACTCGTATTTAGGAGATGACACGGTTATCAAGCTAAAAGAAGAAGCGGGTGTGGCTACAGGTGTAGGGATCCAAATTACTGATGATATAAATACCGTTGTTCCGCTGTTTACGGCATCTAAAAACTACCCATTACAGCAAAATGTGGAAAATAACTTAGATTTTAGAGCGCGTTATATTGCGAAGTCTGACACGGTAACAACGGGTCCAGCTAACGGCACCGCAACGTTCACAATCAATTATAACTAATTGGACTTTAAGGTTTAAACGGACTTAAACCTTATTCCTGTATTACTAGGTGATAATATGAAACGCTTAATTTGTTTTTTTATATCTTTATTCTTATTTATGCAAACCGCTAACGCTGGTGTAATTATTGGCGGCACCCGCGTGATTTATAATGAAGGGAATAAAGATGTCAGTATCAGTGTCGAAAACCCCGATAAAATCCCTTACTTAATTCAATCGTGGATTGATGGCATCGACGAAAAAAAACAATCGGATTTTACTATTACACCACCATTATTCCGATTAAATGCCGATAAAACCAATGCACTGCGTATCTTTTTAACGGCGAACACCTTACCCAAAGATAAAGAATCGTTATTTTGGCTCAATATTAAAACCATTCCTGCCACCGAGCGCACGGAAAATTCGTTGCAAATTGCCTTTAAAACACAAATGAAATTGATTTACCGCCCTTCAGCGATTAAAGACGTGAACTTTGAAGAACAACAAAAAAAACTGACATGGTCGAAATCGGGTAATCAATTAACCGTAAAAAACCCGACACCCTATTTTATGAATTTCCAAAGCATTACCTTTAATGGCAAAAAAGTGAGTGATGTCTCCTATGCAGCACCCTTTTCTAGCGCCACCTTTGACGTCAATGACAACGCAGCCCACGGCACCGTGAAATGGGAAGTGATTAATGATTATGGCTCTGCCGCTGAGGCGTCTGAAGCAAAAATATAGCCCAATATCTTTGTAGGTTGTGAACATGAAAATAAATAAAATATGCCTTAGCCTATTCATTTATTTAGGCTATACGGCACCTTTATACGCCGAAAACCCGACCAACAATAATACGGCTGAGGGAAAAACGTATTTTGACCCTGACTTTTTAGAATTGCCAAATAAAGAAGCGGTGGACTTAAGCCAATTTGAAAATAACCAACAATTAGCTGGCAGCTATTATGTCGATATTTATGTGAATACCAATTTAATTGGCGCGAAAAGTTTAAAGTTTGATAAAAATAGTGATAATAAATTAGCACCATGTTTAACACTCGATGATTTAAAAAGTTTTGATATTAAAATTGCGGATTACCCTGAATTAAATAATAGCCAAAATAACTGTGTCAATTTGTCCGCTATTCCTGATGCCAAAAGTGACTTTGATTTTGATTCTCAACGTTTATATTTGAGCATTCCACAAATCGCACTGGCGAAAAACCCGCGGGGTTACGTGGACTTAGCGGATATCGATAATGGCATCACCGCCCTGTTGCTCAATTACAGCTACAGTGGGTCGAAAAATACTGACCGTAAAGGCGGCGAAGATACCACGTCAAACTACGTGAACCTGCGCCCAGGGATTAATATCGGGGCATGGCGCCTGCGTAACTACACCACATGGTCAAATAACAGCGGGCAATCCAATAAATGGGATACCATTTACACCTATGCATCCCGTGGTATCAACAGCCTAAAAAGCCAGTTAATACTGGGAGATAGCACATCGCCATCTCAAGTGTTTGATAGCGTGCCGTTTCGTGGGGCGCAACTCGCTACCGATGACGATATGTACCCCGAAAGCTTACGCGGTTATGCCCCTGTGGTACGTGGAATAGCACGCAGCAATGCACAAATCACCATTCGCCAAAATGGCTATACCATTTACCAAACGGACGTGGCCGCAGGCCCGTTTGAGATCAGCGATCTTTACCCGACAGGGAGCAGCGGTGACTTACATGTGACGATAAAAGAGTCGAATGGCAGCGAACAAGTACAAATTGTGCCGTTTGCGTCACTCCCTGTATTACAACGCGAAGGGTATTTAGCCTATAGCGCCACTGCGGGTGAATATCGCTCTTACGATAGCAACGTAGATAAAACCAAATTTGGCCAGTTTACCTTGATTTATGGCTTACCCCATGGCGTGACCGCCTACGGTGGTAGCCAGTTAAGTGAAGATTATCAATCTTATTCAGTGGGTGCGGGGCAAAACTTAGGTCGATTTGGGGCGGTATCTATTGACGTCACCCAGTCCTACGCTAAGCTGCGTAGCGACATCAAAGAGCGCGGGCAATCCTACCGTTTTCGCTATAACAAAAACCTGAATGATATCGGCACCAATATCGCCTTAGCGGGTTATCGTTATTCCACAGAAGGATTTTACAGCTTATCGGAAGTGTTCGATACCTTCCGTGATACCAACTATGTGCCTGAAATTGAACGCCGCCGTAATCGCGGGGAAATTACCTTGAGTCAAAATCTTGGGGACACTTACGGTTCGATTTCAGCGGGTTACGTCAACGAAGATTATTGGAACAGCGACCGCAAAACACAGTCTGCTACGCTGGGTTATAACAATAGCTGGCAAGGGATCAGCTATGGGCTGAATTATACCTATAACAAGAACACCAGCAGCTATTCATACACTACGGGAACGAAAAACCAGAGTGATGAAGACCACTTATTCACGTTCTCGGTCAATATTCCGTTTAGCTTGTTTGATGACACGGCGTACATCAACTTTGTTAGCAACCATAGCAGCCGTGACTCCAGCACAGGTAGCATGGGGGTGTCTGCATCCCAGCTTAATAACCGTTTAAATTGGAGCATGCAACAAGGCTTTACCAATCAAGAAACGGGAACAACAGGTAACTTAAATGCCTCCTATAAAGGGCAATATGGTGAAGTGTCTGGTGGTTCGGGTTACAGCAAAGACAACTATAACCTCTATTACGGGGTGAACGGCAGCTTAGTCGCACACTCAAACGGGCTAGTGTTAGGGCAACAGTTGGGTGAGACCGCCGCCCTTGTGGAAATCCCGAATGCAGGGGATGTACCGATTATGAATCAAGCTGGCGTGGTAACCAATAACCAAGGTTATGCGTTAGTGCCGTACATGACGGCTTACCGTAAAAATACCGTGGATATCGATACTTCCGCGTTACCCGACAATACCGAAATGGAGTTAACCAGCCAAACCGTCGCACCAAGCCGTGGCGCCTTAGTGAAAGCCAGCTTTGCGGCAAACGTTGGTTACCGTGCGATTATGGCGCTGACCTTTGTTGACGGTAAACCAGTACCATTTGGGGCACAGGCCATCTTTAACGATAACAACCAATTAAATAGCCTTGTCGGTAATGACGGTGAAGTGTATTTATCCGGCTTAGCAGAAAGTGGGCAGTTTATTATTCAATATAATGAGAAACAACAATGCCAAGTAAATTATAACTTAGCAGGTATTTCGGATTATATGGGCTTATATAAAACCACTGCGGTTTGCCAATAATAAGGAAATAGAAAATGAGAAAATTAATTTTTCAATCAATATTAGCGGCTAGTTGTGTATATTTATATTCAGGATATGCGACTGCGGCTTGTACGCAAAATCCTAATTTCAGAAATATACAGGCTAATATTCCATCTGCTACCTATAACCTTCAATATGATGATACCGCAGCGAGAGATCTTGGTTCGTTTAATGTACGTTACTTATCCGCTTCATCAACAAATACTTATGGTGAAAATACCAGTTGTGGTAATTCCTATTTACAAGGAAATTTTATCAATAGTTGGACGCCTAATAATTATATCGCACCTTCAAATATACCTGGAATTGGCATTACAGTTGCAACAGGGGGTATTGGTGGAAATTTTAATCGCCAGTTTGGGCCCCAAGGCTCAGGGCAGTTAGGTTGGATTGTCTATGATACTGTTTGGCATATTACAATCAAAAAAACTGGGCAAGTGACTAGCTCGGGTGTGATTCGCTCAGGAAGCGTTGCACAGCTAACCCAAACTAATAGTGGAGTATCAGGTACATGGTATTTAACAACTCTAAACATGCCTGCTAATGCCATTCGTATAAACGTATTAAGCTGCTCATTAAAAAGCCCCGTACCAACGATTAATTTAGGTGATTGGTATGATACTCAATTCCCTTCAGTTGGTAGTACCAGTACAGAAGTCGATATCCCCATTACATTAACCTGTATGGCTGGCACCAATATTAAAGCAACCGTCACAGCAACCAGTGGCACTGTTAATGCAGCACAAGGCCAATTAGCCTTGTCAGGGGGAGCCGATAAAGCTACTGGGGTTGCGATACAAATTATTGATGCTAATAAAAACCATATCCCTTTAAACAGTAAACGAACCATAAAAGATAATGTCGCCGCAGGCGATTATATTTTCGGTTGGAAAGCGCGCTATATTAAAACTGCCGATAAAATTACCCCAGGCCCTGCAAATGGCACTGCCACTATTAATATTCGCTATGAGTAGGAATAATTGTATGAAAAAAATATTACTCGCTATTTTGTCGATAAATTTATTCGCTGTGCATTTATCCTCTTTTGCAGGTACAAATATTACTGTTAATTTCACCGGTAATATTAAAGCCGCCACCTGTAATATTTCTGGCGGTAATAATATCGATATTGATTTGAAACGTTTGCCAATTGATATTTTTAATGGCGCACAAACAGGTTCTACTTGGAATACGTTTAATATTAACTTAAATAACTGCTCGTCATTTGTGAACCAAATCAAATTGACCTTTACAGGTACCGCTGAAACAGGGGATACCACCAATAGCTTATATAAAAACTTAGGCACCGCAAAAAATGTCGCCGTGCAATTACAAAGTGATGACGGAGCTACTCCCCTAGGTAATTTAAAAGTCTTACAGGTGCCATTGAATGGACAGTCAGATATTGCCATTCCATTACGTACCCGTGCTTACAGTGCCGTGGGTAATGTGGTACCAGGATCTATTTCTGCCAATATTACCGCCACCATTACCTATTTATAAGAAAAGGAATGAAATAATGAAAAAATTTGCACTTTCATTATTGCTGGTATCTGGCTCACTGTTTGCCGCCGACCAGCAAATTAATATCAATGTTCATGGCTATGTTACGGCTATGCCGTGTGAATTAGATACCACAAACTATGTGATTGACCTGAAAAAAATCAATATTTGGAATATTAAAGATACTCAAAAATCCCCTTGGGTGGATTTTTCAGTAAAATTGAAAAATTGCCCAGTGGCGACTCAAGAAGCTATTATGACCTTATCTGGTACACCTGATACCATCACTCCCGACTATTTTATTAATAATGGCACAGCAAAAAATGTCGCCTTAAATTTAGCGGATGGCACCAGCAAAACCACCCTTAAAAATGGTGCAAAAATCACTATTCCCGTGAACAGCCAAACACGCAGTGTGGAGTTTCCATTTTCTGCTCGCGTAGCCGGTTATGGCAGTGGTATGGAGCCAGGTTCATTTCGTAGCCATCTAGAATTCAATTTTGTTTATCATTAATAAATAGTGTCTTGTTCTATTTCTAATTAGAGGTGGTTAAATGCCTGAGTATTATCCAGTATCTAGAATTATTGGAAATAAAATAACTTATTATCGAAAAATGAAGGGCATGTCCCTTCATGAACTTGCAATTATCGTTGGTGTTAGCGAACAACAACAATCTCGATATGAGCGGGGGATCAATAGAATTAATTTAGACAGGTTAAATGAGTATGCTAATATATTTGGCGTTGAGCTAGCACATTTTTTTATTTTAAATGAAAAAGAGAATCAAGAAATTTTAAATAAGTTAAAATTAATCATAAAGGAAAATGAGTGAAGATTTATCATTTATTTATTATTGGATTTTTATCATCCATTTCTGCTTATACAAATGCAGCTTGCTATCAAAACCCAAATTTTAATAATTTACAACGTACATTACAAAATCAAACTATCACACTACAATATGATGATATGCGAACCAATGTTGTGCTTGCAACAATCAATACCTCAATGTTTAGTGGGTGGCGTAGTTCGCACTCGGGGACAAATAGTGATTGTGGTGCATGGCAAGTTGGGCGTTTTTTAAACGGCTGGAGTTCAACCAATAATATTGCCCCAACTAATATCCCTGGGATTGGTGTTCGCGTGGGAATTAACAGCAGCAATATCTGGTTTCCCTTCCGAATTGCCTATACGGATCAGTCATGGGGATTTGAAAACCTAGGATGGAAAACTGAAATCGTGAAAACAGGTCGAGTTACTACAAGTAATTATATCCGAGGGGGTCAGCTCGCCCAATTTTCACAAGAAAATACCAAGACAAATTCAACGTTTATTTTATCCACGCTCTATATGCCCACAAATGGTATCAGAATAAATGTTGTAAAGTGTACAGCAACTTCAGCTAACTATTCCGTACAGCTTGGAGATTGGTTTGATACTCAGTTTAAGAATATCGGTGATACCAGTGAGATGGTTAATATCCCCGTGATATTAACCTGTGATAAGGGCACCAATATTAAAGCTACTGTCACCAGCAGTGCTGGGTATGTTGATGAGACAACAGGAAAAATAAAACTAACGGGGGCAAATTCTGCGACAGGTATCGCAATCCAGTTACTGGACAAAAACAATATCCCCATTAAGCTAAAGGTCAAAACCAGCCTACAAAATAATATCCAAACCAATGAATACCTGTTTAATTGGAAAGCTCGTTACGTTAAAACAGCCAATAACATCACAGCTGGCGCAGCAAATAGCACTGTCATAATAAATATTTCATATGAATAACAACAAATAATATTAACAATTTATATATTGTACATCAGTTTAGATATAATAGATTAGAAACAGTTCATTTAAATATCTTCATAATAAGAAGCTCATGTTTCAATATGAAATAAATTCAGTATTTATAATTTAACTTTCTTTAAAATTTTTTATTTTAATGATCAATATCTATTTTTATATTAATTACACTCTGCTAGAGTAGTCATTCAATATAAAAAACTAATTTTAATTTAAAATTCTTTTTTATGTCAAAGTAGTCATTTTTAAATAGTTGTTCCGATATAAAAGGAGTTTACTATGCAGAAAAATTATCCTGCATCAAAATTAGTCGGTCGTAAAATAACTTATTATCGAAAAATGAAAGGTATTCCATTATCTAAAATGGCTAATGATTTTGGAATTAGTGAGCAACAGCAATCAAGGTACGAACGAGGGATAAACCGTATTAATTTAGACCGTTTAGCCCAATATGTTAATTACTTTGAAGTTAACTTTTATGATTTATTATCGGATAAAGATATAAAAGAGTTAGCTAAATTAAAATAAATAACAACATTCGAAGTAATATTAATAAACATTCATTAAGGAATATTATGAACAAAAAAGTATCCATATCTGTTGGTGTGAAAATTAGGTCATTAAGAGAAAGCTACGGAATGAGTGGCAAGGAACTCAGTGCCTTGTTAGGAATTAGCCAACAACATCAATCTCGCTATGAAAATGGAGAGGTAAATATCCATGTTGATACGTTATTCCAACTTTGCCAAATATTCGATATCGACCCCGCCTATTTTTTCACCGACTATAATCCATTAAATCATGCAAATAACTTTATTCATGACAAAAAAAGTTTATATGAGGCCGAAACGCTTGTGTTTTAAAGCATGGCCCTCAGATAAACTGCAAATTAACGTTACCTAAGCCAGTCACATTGTTGTGCTGGCTTAACTTAATTGTGCCTCTTCTAATATCCACTGCTGAAAAATCATCATTGCCGATGTCATCGGCTTCGACTTTAAACGACTTAGCCAGTATCCCCCTAATGTCACACCAATATCGAAAGGCTGAACGAGTGCTCCAGCGCTAATTTCGTGCTCAAACATACAGCTTGGCACTAATGCAACACTATCCGTTAATATTGCGGCCTCAACCATTAAGCGAGAGGAGTCAAACACAGGCCCTTTCACTCGCCATGGCTCGACTTGTGCAGCAAGAAACCACTTTTCCCACTCATCTTTACGATAAGAGCGCAGTAAATTGTGATCTTTTAAATCCAGTGGTGATATTAAATTAGCAGCGACTTTTTCTGTGCATAGCACTGTATGGGAAGTCGAAAATAAAGGTGTATTTTCCACTAATGGCCATAAGCCCTCCCCAAAGCGGATGGCGAAATCAACCCCTTCCGCCGCTAAATTGACCACGTTATTGTGGGTCATAATACGTAAATCAATATAGGGGTATAAATCAGAAAATTTGCTTAAACGCGGTAATAGCCAACCTACTGCAAAGGTTCCCACGACTGAGATACTTAACACTTCATGATAATGACCATCTTCAAATTGCAACAATAACGATTCGATTTGATCAAAAGAACGACTCAACACAGGTAACAGAGCCAAGCCTTCATCTGTTAATGCTAACCCTCTTGATAACCGAATGAATAATTCCAAACCTAGCTGTTCTTCCAGCAACCGAACTTGCTGGCTTACTGCAGCCTGAGTGACATTCAATTCAAGCCCCGCTCGCGTAAAACTTAAATGCCGGGCAGATGCCTCAAATGCACGAAGTGCATTAAGTGGGAGGCGATGACGGTAATTTCCTGACATAAGATTTTCTTTTGGCTCATCGAATTTTATATCGTTTTAAAAAATAGCTTAAAACACGCATACTCTTGCTCAACGGCTACTTTAACCGAATAAATGCTATATTACGGCACTTATTTGTCGTACTGAAGTACTTTTCAAAATCAGCTATCAATAACTTAAACTTTTATTTAATTGGACAACTCTATGAGAAATCTTTTTCGTCAGGGGCGGATTTTTGTCGCTCTTAGTTTGGCTTTTACGACCCTTTCAGCCAACGCGTTAAGCCAACAGGATGTTGATAACATCATTAAACCGTTGATGAAAAAGCAAGGTATTCCAGGGATGTCTGTCGCCATTTCCATGGAAGGCAAACGCTATATTTACCACTATGGCGTGCAATCCAAACAAACCCAAGAGCCTGTCAATAACAATACGCTGTTTGAAATTGGATCGCTGTCTAAAACTTTCACAGCAACTTTGGCTGCCTATGCACAAGTGCAGGGAAAATTAGATTTTTCACAAACAGTGAGTCATTATCTGCCTGAATTAAAAGGTTCTGCCTTTGACCACATTAGCGTTATGAATCTTGCAACCCATACATCGGGCTTACCTTTGTTTGTACCTGAAACAATAACAAATTCAATGGAATTAACGCGTTATTACCAAAACTGGATCCCTGAAAAAGCGATTGGTCAGTTTCGTTCATACTCTAATTTAGGGGTGGGATTATTAGGTATTGTGGCAGCAAAACAGTTAAAAATGCCTTTTGAACAAGCCATGGAAAAATTGATGCTGCCTTCTCTTGGCCTCAAGCATACTTATATTCATGTGCCTAAGAATCAACAAAAAAATTATGCACAGGGCTACAATAAAAAAGACCAACCTGTACGAGTCACTCCGCAAATTCTAGATGCTGAGGCTTATGGTTTAAAATCGAACGCGAAAGATTTAATTCGTTTTCTTGAAATTAATATGCAAACGGTAAAAGTCGCAAAATCGTGGCAAGAAGCCGTTGAAGATACCCACACGGGGTTATATCTAACCGATTCATTTGTGCAAGATATGATGTGGGAAAGTTACCCGTGGCCAGTCTCTTTATCACAATTACAACAAGGTAACCGTGATGAAATGGCATTACAGCCACAAAAAGTCGAAGCAATTAAACCCGCAATGCCACCAGAAACCCGTGCATTTTATAATAAAACAGGGTCAACCAATGGCTTTGCCACTTATGCCGTGTTTCTTCCAGAAGAACAAGTCGCCGTGGTGATCCTTGCCAATAAATGGTATCCGATCCCCGACCGCATTAATGCCGCTTATCAGCTAATTGAAAAAATTGATAACTAGAATTGATATCACAATATAATACTCAAAATAGTTCGTGCTAGAGCAAGGCGGCAAAATTCGGATATCTCGGGGAGCATACAAAAGTATGTGACCCGAGTAGCCGAATAAAGCCAACGCCGCTATTGCGCGAAATATG
>NZ_JAMPNZ010000011.1:0-75778 GCF_028479625.1 Providencia sp. PROV197 | reverse complement strand
AAGAGTATTTAGATGACACGGGAAAACTGCCGCTGCCTCATCTGCCCCCGCAAATACACATCAAAACACATGCAAACATTGCGGATCAGCAAGCGCCCTTGCGGTGTCACCTTAATACCTGTTTCGGTTATTTCCACCAGCCCATCTTCTGCCATTGGCTTTAGCAATTCCAAATCTTCTTTAAAATAAGATTTAAAATCAATCGGGTACAGAGCTTCTATTTGTGCAAAATCTAGTTGGAAGTTACAAATTAACGTTTTAATCACATCACGGCGCAAGCAATCATCATCAGTTAGGACTAAACCTCGCCACAGGGCATGTCCCTGCTCTTCAACTTGTGCATAATAAGTTTTTAAGTCTTTCTGATTCTGCGCGTAGTTATCCCCTAACATACTGATCGCCGAAACGCCTAACCCTAAGAGATCGCAATCACCTTGGGTAGTATAGCCTTGGAAGTTACGGTGCAATATCCCCTCACGCTGCGCTACAGCAAGTTCATCTTCAGGGCGGGCAAAGTGATCCATCCCAATAAACTGATAGCCGCCTTTGGTTAACGTCGCAATCGTGTCTTGTAGAATATCGAGTTTTTGTTCTGCACTTGGTAAATCCGCATCCTTAATTTTGCGCTGCGCGGCAAATAAATTTGGCAAGTGAGCATAATTAAACACGCTTAAACGGTCGGGTGATAACTCAGCGACTTTTTTCAGTGTAAAAGCAAAGCTTTCTGGCGTCTGTTTTGGTAAACCATAAATTAGGTCAATACTGGTTGATGTAAAGCCTGTCTCTTTAGCGCGTTTAATCAAGGCAAAGATGAAGTCTTCGTCTTGTTCTCGATTTACCAACACCTGAACTTCTTTATTGAAGTCTTGTACCCCCATGCTTAGGCGATTAAATCCTTCATGGCGTAGGTGATCAATCATATCAAGCTCAATTTCACGCGGGTCAACTTCAATGGACATTTCCACATCATCTGCAAAATGAAAATGTTTTTTCAATAAACCGACCAAATGACTAACTTGGGCTTTATCAAGATAAGTTGGTGTACCTCCGCCCCAATGCATTTGTGTGACAGTGCGGTTTTTTAGTAAAGATGCACGTTGAATAATTTCTTTTTCAATAACTTTTAAATATTCATCCGCCTTATGCTTTTGGCGTGTCACTAATTTATTGCAACCACAGAAGTAACACAGCTTATGGCAAAAAGGAATATGGACATAGAGCGATAACGGACGGTCTGGAAAACGCGTTGTCGCACTAATAAACGCTTTTTCATCATAGTCTTGATTAAATTCCAAAGCGGTGGGATACGACGTATAACGTGGCCCTGAATAATTGTATTTTTGAATGAGAGAAAGATCCCAAACAATATTTTGCTCTGACATAACATTCCTCAATTGACCAAAAGCTCAAACCATGACAACGGGTTGCACCTTATTTAATTTGTTATTCGGTGGTATAAAAATTTTATAGCATACATAACGTTATAGATTCTGAATATTTCAAGTTGCAGCTAGGCGGCAAGTGAATGAGTCGCTAGGAGTATACATAAGTATGAGACTCGTGCGAATGAACGTAGCCAACAACGCTGCAGCTTTAAATATGACGAGTATTATAAAGATGTTAGAAAAAAGAGACTTGATGCAACATCAAAGAAAAGTGTGTTTGTAGAAAAAACAGACGCATCCCCCGCTAGCGCGAGGGATGATTAAACGAAGTTATTTGCTTTTTAAGATGCGCATGATGTCATCGAGTTTATCTTCGTCTTCTTCCTCTTCTTCTTCGTCAGCATATTCAATGCCTAAAATACTCATTAGTTCATCAATACGGTCTAAACAAGTATTGATGTATTTTTGCTCTTCAGCGTTAACCGTTTCGCCATCTTCTAGGCGCGCAAGTAAGCTATCTAAGCGATCATCGCTTTCTAACAGTTCTAACTCTTTTTCAGGCGTCAGTTTTTCTTTAACGACTGGCTGTTTTTTCTCAACAACAGGTTTGGTAATGTGTTTTTCATCCACAATTAAAGGGACTGGTTTTTTGCTGCCTAAACGCGGGTCAGCAGAGGCGTTTTGCCCACCATTTTGCTTGTTGGATGCTTGTTCTTCATAACGGCTGCCAGCTTTATGACCACGATGTTTTTTCTCGCGTTTACGTTCACGGCCTTCCGCGTTCAATTCTTCTTTGGTTTTACGGTATTTTTTCTTTGGCTTAGCTGTCGGTTTTTTTGGTGCATTCATGGTCTGATACCTTGATAAAGTCAGTTTCTGCTGCGAAATCTAGCAGGATCCCATAAAGGGGGAAAGCACTAGTTTGCAATTTCAGCGGATTTTTTATTCCACCCTGCCTTCGCAATAGTACTTTATTGATTATACCTTAAATAATTTGTGTTGCATGTAGAGGGATTCGAATAGAAGAAAGAGAAATGATGAGCTCATTAAATAATGTTAAAAAATTTGTGCCACTAAACAAATTAGACTGAATAATATTCTAAACAATTCAAGTTGTGGCTAGGCGTCAATCGAGGTTATCTCGGGGAGCATACATAAGTATGTGACCCGAGTAACCGAGAGAAGACAACAACACCACAGCTTGAAGTATGACGAGTATTAGGCGTCGACTAAAACCATTTTAAGCAGAAACATAACCGCGACTAAAATCACACACAGACCCAAGTCACGCCAGCGCCCTGTCCCAATTTTCATCGCACAGTATGCGATAAACCCTAGCGCGATCCCTTCTGTGATCGAGAAGCTAAACGGCATCATAACTGCGGTAATAAACGCAGGTACTGATTCAGTTAAGTCATCCCATTTCACGCGAGTCAGACTTGAAGTCATCAACACACCCACGTAAATCAATGCACCTGCAGTTGCATAAGCAGGAACCATACCCGCAAGTGGAGAGATAAACATGGTTAATAGGAATAAGATACCCACAACAACTGCCGTTAACCCCGTACGCCCACCAACTGATACCCCTGAAGAACTTTCAATATACGCGGTGACTGATGAGGTTCCCATCGCCGAACCCGCTACAGAGCTTAAGCTATCAACATATAGGGCTTGCTTCATACGAGGGAAAGTCCCACGTTCATTGGTGATCCCCGCTTTGTCAGTCACACCAATCATGGTGCCCGATGAGTCAAACAAGTTGACTAACATGAAAGCAAAAATCACGCCAGATAACGCTAAATCTAATGAGCCAGCGAAGTCCACTTGCCCAACGACGCTGGTAACACTTGGCGGAATAGAGAAAATGCCCGTGTATTTTACATCGCCCAGCGCCAGACCAATTAAGGTGGTCACCGCAATCGACACTAACACCGCCGCATGAATATTACGCGCCGCTAAGATGGCGATAATAAAGAAGCCCAACGCCCCTAACCATACGTTATGATGTGTTAAGTTACCGATAGATACCAAAGTGTCTGGGTTTGCCACGATAATACCCGAGTTTTTCAGCCCCATCATCGCAATAAACAGACCGATACCGCTGGTGATCCCCACACGTAGACTCAAGGGAATATTGGCAATAATCCAATAACGAATACGGAATAATGTCAGGATAAACAAGCCAACTGCGCCCCAGAAAACAGCACCCATTGCGACTTGCCATGAATATCCCATCGCGCCAACTACCACAAACGCAAAAAAGGCATTCAGCCCCATCGCTGGTGCGACCGCAATCGGTAAATTAGCCAATAAGCCCATCAAAATACTGCCTATAGCGGCAATCAAGCAGGTGGTAACAAACACGGCTTTAATATCCATGCCTGCAATTGATAAAATTTGTGGGTTAACAAAGACGATATACACCATCGTCAGGAAGGTCGTGAAGCCAGCAACAACCTCAGTTCTTGCGGTTGTGCCGTGTTCTTGTAATTTAAAAACACGCTGAAACAAGCTCTGCGATTGTGCCGAGCTAGAAGATTGATTACTCATTAGATATCGCGCCCAAAAAAAGTTTTTTTCGCCCTATACTACAATTAAAAATCGAAAAAGAAAACGATTGCGTAAAAATCAACAGGCAAAATGTCCTAACTAACTGATACAACGCGATGAATCAAGAAAAAGAATAAAAATAGAATTTGGAGAATGGCGGTATAAAAACCGCCATTAAAATTTAGGATAGCGCCAGTAATTTTTGTCTACGCCAAAACAATAAACTGCGTTTTACCACAGACTTGTGCGGGCCGTTTTGTGCACTGAGTTTTTTCGCCACCACATTGGCAACAATTTCTACCGTAAAACACATCACAAAATAGATAAATGCCACAAATAAGAAAACTTCCAACGGGTAAACCATTTCGCGGTTATTCACTTGAGTTGCTAAGAAAGATAGCTCAGCCACACCAACGACATAGGCTAATGAGGTATCTTTAATCAGCGCCACCCATTGGTTGATAAATGACGGCACCATCATTCGTAATGCTTGAGGTAAAACGATATTCCACAATACCTGCCAACGGTTAAAACCAAGGGACAACCCTGCCTGCCATTGCCCTGCACCTATCGCTAAGATCCCTGCTTTCACAGCATGTGCTAAATAAGCAGAAGTGATTAAGGCGAGTGCACAAACCACCGTGGTAATCCCAGGAATTTCCGTACCTAACAAAATGGGCAACAAGAAGTAAGTCCAAAATATTAACATGATGACTGGAATTGCACGGAAAAAGCCTAAAACTGCCGCGAATAAATTAACCCAAAAACCACGTAACATTGCCAAAGCAATACCACCTAGTGTCCCTAAGACAATCGATGCCGCCCCTGCTAGCAGGCTAATCACGAGTGTCAACGCTGCCCCTTCTAACGGGCCATCAGGGAAAGTACCAAACAGTAAATATTGCCAATTTTGCTCGATCACTGAAAAGTCCATATTATACCCCCTGAGCCAAGTTTCGTTGCAAGCGCCATTGTCCCCAACCTTCCATCAGGGCAATAATGGCGATATACAACACGGTGGCCACACCAAATGCGGTGAAGGTTTGTAACGTTTGGCTATCGACTTGACGAGACACATAAGAGAGCTCCGCGACGCCAATTGCCATGGTTAATGAGGAATTTTTCACGACATTCATATATTGCCCCAACAACGGCGGCATTGCGATTTTGACTGCTTGAGGCAAGACCACTAATTTCATTGCTTGCCATGAAGTGAGCCCCAGTGCGAACGCGGCATATTTTTGCCCTTGGCGTACCCCACGGATCCCTGCACGAATTTCTTCCGCAATAAAAGGGACGGTATATAACGTTAACCCAATAAAACCTGCTAAAAACTCAAAGGACGGCCAACCCACGGTAAGCCCAAATATGTTGATTTCATGGGGAGTATTTAGCCATTCCATTGCGGCTGAAGGCAGTATTTCCCCCGAGGCAAAATACCAAAAAAATAACTGCACCAACAAAGGCGTGTTTCTAAAAATAGAAATATAGATACTGACTGCCCAACGCAAAAGAGCAATCTGGCTATCCTTTGCTGATGCAACTAAAAACCCTAAAAAGGTGGCGGCAATAATGGTGCAAATCGAAATCCAGACTGTTAAAACAAAGCCATAACCGAACCATTCAAGGTACTGAGGCGCTAGAAGATGTGCAGACCAAAAATCACCACTGACAAATTTCTCAAACATAGTTCACGACCTATTTCTTTCACACCCTGTGACGAAAAACCTCACCCCGTATAACCAAGAACCCCGCACACAGTGCAGGGTTTCAAATCACTCAGTACTTGCTATTGTCGATTACGACTGTGGTTGTTGCTCACTCAATGGGGCAAATTTGAAGTCACCGCGTGGTTGTGCCGCTTTCGTGTCTGGACCAAACCAACGGTTATAAATGACTTCAGCTTTACCGTCTTTTTCCAATTTCAGCAGCGTTTCATTCACGTTTTCCACTAAGCGCGTTTCGCCTTTGCTAGCTGCCAGAGCTTGATACTCTTTGGTTAAGCTAAAGGGGGAAATTTCAAAGTCCGCTTTGACTTTCTCAGGTAAGTTACCTAGTAATCCCACTAGTTTTGCATCATCCTGCGTGATAGCTTGCACGTTACCATTACGCAGCGCTGCGAATGCTTGCGGAGTATCATCATAAGAAATCACTTTAGTGTCAGGGAAACGTTCACGCAGCGTCACTTCCTGCACAGTTCCTTTATCTGCACCAATACGCAGTGGTTTGATATCATCAGGGGTTTTTAATACACCTTTACGGGCAATAAATTTTTGGCCCGTGGCGAAATCAGGGATTGAGAAATCAACCTGTTTTGCACGCTCATCGGTAATCGTAAAGTTCGCACCAATCAAGTCTACTTTACCCGATGTCAGCAGTGGAATGCGGTTTGCAGGGTTCGTTGGACGCAGTTCAAGTTTTACACCTAAACCATCTGCAATTTCTTGTGCGATATCAACGTCATAACCTGCTAATTTTTTTGTTTGTGGGTCAATAAAACCAAACGGTGGGTTGCTATCAAATACGGAAATACGGATCACACCCGCTTGTTTAATATCATCTAATTTATCTGCGCTAGCGACATTCGCTGTCAGCGCCAAACCTGTAAGTAAAACAGTCGTCAGAATACGAGCTTTCATTGAATACCCCTAGTGGTAAATTTATGTAAATCGACCATCACAAGCTATCAACTATCTCTTAGCACCTGAAATAATATTAAATAATATATTTATAACCAAATGGAATATAAAGAAGTACAAAAAAGGGGCAAACTTTGTAACAAAGGCCCCCGAATATGGCTTACACCATCAATAGACTCTTATTGAGCAAGAAGAAAGTCTGTATAAAAACGTTTTAGTGTATTCATCGAAATAGATAGGCTATCGAATGCATTAACCTCATGCCTGCAATCGCCCATAACCAGCATCAATGCTCTAAATAGTTCGTGCTGTAGCAAGGCGGCAAACACAGTTCCCCCTAAAGTATGTGACCCGAGTAGCTGAATACAGCCAACACCGCCACTGCACAAAACATAGCTAGTACTTAATTTTCTAAATCATTCGTGTTGTGGCTAGGCGGCAAAATGAGGATAGCTTGGGGAGCATACATAAGTATGTGACCCAAGTAGCCGAATGAAGCCAACACCGCCACAGCACGAAGGGTGACGAAAATTAGGAGCATACACAAGTATGTGACCCGGGTAGCCGAGTACAGCCAACACCGCCACTACACAAAACATATCGAGTATTTAATTTTCTAAATCATTCGCGTTGTGGCTAGGCGGCAAGCGAGGATATCTCGGGGAGCATACACAAGTATGTGACCCGAGTAGCCGAGTACAGCCAACACCGCCACAGCACGAAGGATGACGAAAATTTATTTGGTGAGCATTTTTTCTAAATTATCACCACCTACATGCCGGAAATCTTGCCCCTTCACATAGTAGAAAATAAACTCACAGATATTTTGGCAGCGGTCACCGATACGCTCGATTGAGCGTGCGCAGAACAACGCCGTCAATACGCTTGGAATTGTTCTCGGGTCTTCCATCATATAGGTCATAAGCTGACGGACAATGCCTTCGTACTCTTGGTCAACTTTTTCATCTTCGCGGTAAATACGAATCGCCTCTTCGAGATCCATTCGCGCAAACGCATCTAGCACATCATGCAACATTTGCACTGTGTGGCGGCCTAGCGATTCTAAACTCACGAGAAGCGGCTGATGTTGCTGCGAAAATTTCTCCAATGCGGTTTGGCAGATTTTATCGGCAACGTCGCCGATTCTTTCCAACTCCGCAATCGTTTTTGAAATTGACATAATCAGTCGCAAGTCACTCGCCGTTGGCTGGCGCTTGGCAATAATTTTGACGCATTCTTCATCAATGGCCACTTCCATCATATTGACTTTGTGGTCATTTTCGATAACTTCGCGCGCTAGGGCTTCATCCTGGTTATGCATTGCCGTAATGGCTTTGGTGAGCTGTTCTTCGACCAGCCCTCCCATTGTCATTAATTCAGTATGGATATGTTCCAGTTCCGCATTGAACTGCCCAGATATATGTTTATTGTGATTCAGCGTATCCATCGTCGGCTCCATATCAACCGTAGCGGCCAGTAATATAATCTTCAGTTTGTTTCATTTCTGGGGTGGTGAACATCTTATCGGTATGATTAAACTCAATCAGTTCACCTAAATACATAAATGCTGTGTAATCAGAACAACGTGCCGCTTGTTGCATGTTGTGGGTAACAATCACGACCGTATACTCTGATTTTAACTCACTGATTAACTCTTCAATACGCCCTGTGGAAATAGGGTCCAATGCTGAACAAGGCTCATCCAGCAATAACACTTCTGGGCGAATTGCAATACCTCGCGCAATACACAGACGTTGTTGCTGACCACCCGACAAGCTGTAACCACTTTGGTGCAATTTGTCTTTGGTTTCATTCCACAGCGCTGCTTTGGTAAGTGCCCACTGCACGCGCTCATCCATTTCCACGCGAGATAGCTTTTCAAATAAACGCACACCAAATGCAATGTTGTCATAGATGGACATTGGGAATGGCGTTGGTTTCTGGAACACCATCCCCACTTTTGCACGTAATAATGCGATATCTTGTTTGTCCGTCAGGATATTTTGACCATCCAGTAAAATTTCACCTTCAGCGCGTTGTTCACCGTACAGTTCATACATTTTATTAAACGTACGCAATAACGTCGATTTACCACAACCTGATGGGCCGATAAACGCTGTTACTTTATTTTTTTCAATGTCTAAAGAGATATTTTTCAGTGCGTGAAACTTGCCATAAAAGAAGTTGAGGTCACGGACTTTAATTTTACTGTTTGCAATTTCATTTGCATTAATCATGGTTACTTTCTCTCTAAATCTTTATTTATCTGGGCGCTTAGTGTTTTTTCTGTGCAAACACAACGCGGGCAATGATGTTAATCAGCAGGACACACAGGGTAATTAACAGCACCCCAGCCCATGCGAGCTCTTGCCATTCGGAGAATGGGCTCATTGCGAATTTGAAAATCGTTACAGGTAAGTTAGCAATGGGTTCGCTCATATCTGTACTCCAGAACTGGTTCGACAGTGAAGTAAACAGGAGCGGTGCGGTTTCTCCCGCAATACGCGCAATTGCCAGTAAGATCCCTGTAATAATCCCAGATACAGATGCCTTTAATGTAATGGATAAAATCATTTTCCATTTCGGCGTTCCAAGAGCATAAGCCGCTTCACGCAAGCTATCTGGTACCAGTTTCAGCATGTTTTCAGTGGTACGAATAACAATAGGGATTTGCAGCAATGCCAGCGCAATCACCCCTGCCCATCCAGAGAAGTGCTGCATTTGCGCAACCACGATGGTATACACAAACAGACCAACAACAATAGATGGTGCTGATAACAGAATGTCATTAATAAAGCGGGTCACAGATGCTAGCCATGATTTACGACCGTATTCTGCCAAGTAAATCCCCGCTAAAATCCCTAAAGGTGTTCCAATCACGGTAGCCCACAGGATTAATAAACCACTTCCGACGATCGCATTCGCTAAACCACCACCTTCTGTATTTGGTGGTGGCGTCATCTCGGTAAACAGGTTAAGGGACATACCGTCAATCCCTTTGGTCACTGTCGAAAATAAAATCCACACTAACCAGAACAGCCCGAATGCCATGGTCAACATTGAGACAAGCAGTGCCATTCTGTTAACTTGGCGGCGCCATGCTTGACGGCGTGCGCGTTCTTTCTCATTGACGATAAAAGGTTGATATTCTGACATATTAACGCCCCTCATTCTTCGCAAGACGCATTACCATCAACTTGGAAATCGCCAACACAATAAACGTGATAACAAACAGGATAAGCCCAAGTTCCATCAGCGCTGAGGTATGTAAGCCACTTTCTGCTTCCGCAAATTCATTCGCTAGTGCGGAAGTAATACTGTTTCCTGGCATGAAGAGGGATGCACTATCGAGCTGGTAGGTATTACCAATCACGAAGGTTACCGCCATGGTTTCACCCAATGCACGGCCTAACCCTAACATCACCCCGCCTATTACCCCGTTACGGGTATACGGCAATACGATGTTCCAAATCACTTCCCAAGTGGTACAGCCAATCCCGTAGGCTGACTCTTTCATCATCACAGGGGTTTGTTCAAACACATCACGCATAACAGACGCAATGTATGGAATAATCATAATCGCGAGGATAATCCCCGCCGCTAAAATACCTATCCCGAATGCAGGGCCTGAAAATAATTCACCGACAATTGGAATACTCGACATCACGTTGCCAACTGGCTCTTGGAAATATTCTGCAAATAGTGGTGCGAAAACGAATAAGCCCCACATCCCGTAAACGATACTGGGAATGGCGGCAAGCAATTCAATAGCAATCCCTAATGGACGTTTTAGCCAGTTTGGCGCAAGCTCCGTTAAGAACAACGCGATACCGAAACTGACGGGGACGGCGATAATCAGGGCGATTAACGAGGTTACAATGGTGCCATAGATTGGCACAAGGGCACCGAACTGTTCTGCAGGCGCATCCCACTCTTTGGTCCATAAAAACGAAAACCCAAACTTCTGCATACTTGGCCAAGACGCAAAAATAAGGGAAATAATGATGCCACCTAGCATTAACAAAGTGATTAGCGCGGCAATCTTTACCAGTGCACCAAAAATTACATCACCTGATTTGCTGGGAGCTCTAAATGCCGTTGTTTTTTCGGCCATGCGCTTTGTTCTCTTTCCATTCCTACTTGTACTGTAGGATTGTGTTACAACAATGAGCGGGTAAGCCCTGTTCCTCAGTACTTACCCGCCATTTCCAACCCGAGGTGCATTAGAACAATGCTTTACCTTGGCTATCTTTAATTTCTGTTTTCCATGCTGCACGAACAGCTGTTACAACCTCTTGAGGTAAAACGGCGTAATCCAGCGCTTCTGCTTGTTTACCGCCTTTATCGTACGCCCAGTTGTAGAAGTCGAGAACGGCTTTGCCTTTTTCAGCATTGGCTTGTTCTTTGTGTACTAAGATGAACGTTGTTGACGTGATTGGCCATGCGTTTGCACCATCACGATTAGTCAGGTCTTGAGCAAACGACTTCGACCAGTCAACTTTTTTCGCTGCTGCGCTGAAACTTTCGCCTGTTGGTGATACCGCTTCGCCATCCGCAGAAACTAACTTAGTATACGCAAGATTATTTTGTTTTGCGTAAGCATATTCCACATAGCCGATAGAGCCTGGCAGACGTTGTACGAATGCGGCAACACCATCGTTACCTTTACCGCCTACGCTGTTTTTCGGCCAGTTAACGGTTGAGCCCGCACCAATTTCATCTTTCCAATTCGCACTTACTTTTGCTAAGTAGCTGGTGAAAACAAATGTAGTACCTGAACCATCAGAACGTCTAACCACCGCAATAGCTTGGTCTGGTAAGCTCACTTTCGGATTTAATTTTGCAATAGCTGGGTCATTCCATTTGGTGATTTTACCTAAATAGATATCACCTAATGTGTTGCCATCTAAAGTCAGTTGACCTGATTCGATGCCTTTTACGTTAACCGCCAACACCACACCACCAATAACGGTAGGGAATTGGAACAAACCATCTTCTTTTAGTTTTTCATCAGTCAATGGCGCATCAGACGCACCGAAATCAACTGTTTTTGCATTAATCTGTTTTACACCACCAGAAGAGCCAATCCCCTGATAGTTCACTTTATTACCTGTTTCTTTCTGATAAGAGTCTGCCCACTTCGCATAAACAGGAGCAGGGAAGGTCGCGCCAGCTCCGGTCAGGCTGGTAGCAGCAAAAGAAGACATTGCAGTCAGAGACAAAGTTGCTGCCATTACGCTTGCTAAGGTGGTACGCGTCATTTTCATAATCCCTCCGGGGATGTATAGAAACAATCAAGTATAAAATTGTTGGGTGTATGTCACGGTAGGAAAAATAGGACAATTTAGTTACGACAACATGTCGTTTTTATGACAGTTTTATGACAATTGACTGTATTCACACCTAGCTTAGGAAAAAAACAAAAAGGAATATGTTTAATTTCAAATAAAATCAATAAGTCAGAAAAAAAACATCCATAATAACGAAATGATGTATTGTCATAAAAAAGTCTTAAATTATTTTATCTATAAAAAAATAAACCCGCATTCGCGAGTTTATCGAAAGAAAAAACAAAATAACATTACGATAGCTTAATCCCTGTTTTACGTAGCATTGGATTAGCGACTCTAGCAATCAGCTCAGCTTTCATACTTTCTTTTTTTGCTTCTAGATCTTTTTTCGACTGTCTTTCATGTTCAATATATTTGTTAATAGCAGGAGAACAAGTTGATTCTAAAGAAGGTTTTTTAGGACTAATATCGTCTTCCATTTTCGCTTTTGCCTGTAATTTCCTAAATAGTGAACTTTCTTCAAGACTAGCAGCAGAAAAAACTCCTACTTTTTGATTCTTTTTAATAACTGAATTTTTCAATTTTAGCACTGCAGCTTCACTTTCAGTCAGTTCCTTTGCGGCATATTCTGGCTTATTGCATTCCTTTCCCGCATCCTTAAACCTTTGCAAGGTTGCCATTTCTTCAAATAAACCTGAGGCGACTTTATCTGTCAACTGTCGATTTAATACCGTATGGTTTGCCTCTGTCCTAACTGACACTTCATGTTTAGGTAATTCAGTTGTTGGTAATCGTTGTACTGGAAGAGTATCAGGCATTGGTGGTGGTGGTACTGGCTGAGATATCGACATTGGTAAAGCGGTGGATAGCTTTGGTTCAGCTTGTTTTTCTGATGGTTGTACAGCAACTTTTGTAATCGAGTTGCCAACTACCGGTTCCTTCAGTGTTATTTTCTTTTCCTTTTGTAAAACATTTGTAATATTCGTATTCATTACATTTTTCATCTGCCCCGAAACACTCCCTTTATTTTTATTAAACAAAAAATTTGAGCATGTTTTTAAGCTTTTGGATAAACTATGAATGATTTTAGTTGCACTAATATGAACTGACATAATATTTACCATAATGATTTTATTTGCACTGATTATCCAAGCAAGGTACCTATTGCGTCTTTTATATAACGATTCTAGCATTGATAAATGAACAGATAAGAAGGAAATTTATTAAGCGGGTGGTATTAAGAATCCAGCACCGAGCAGCTGGACGCAACCGTGCAGATATGAAAATTCAGGGAAAGGCCCAAAACAATTTGAGCCCAATTAATGGCATTATTTTAGAAAGATAGATCTAAATAGTGCAAGTTGTAGGCATATCAGTCTTCTTTCTCTTTAAGAGGAAGTAAAGCCCGTATTGCAAACCCGCCGCGCTCACTTTTGTGTATCTCAATGCTCCCTTCATGGGCGTCCACTATACGGCGTATAATCGCTAGTCCCAAGCCTGTCCCTGTATTACTTCGTGCTTTTTCGCCTTGCACGAACGGTTGGAATAAGCGGTGGATATCTTCGTCTTTGATACCCGCGCCGTCATCTTCCACTTGGAACCAGACAAAATCTTCGTTTTTTCCACTGCTGACTTTGATCCAGCCATTTCCATAGCGGTACGCATTTACAATCATATTAGTGATTGCACGTTTGATGGCCAACGGGTTACCGTTCACAATCATGGATCCAGGTTCTAACGCCGTTTCGATTTCGCCAACCACACTGCTTTCTGAATTGACTGCTTCCATCAGAATCGCGTTGAGATCGCAGAATTCCATATCCATCTCTTGACCTGTTTTCAGGTAAGACATGAATTGACCAATAATCGCATCACACTCTTCAATATCTTTGTTGATAGACTCTGCCAGATAGCTGTCTTCTGGGCTCATCATTTCTGTCGCTAAGCGGATACGAGTTAATGGTGTTCTTAAGTCATGGCTAACCCCTGCCATCAAGACAGTTCGGTCATTTTCAAGGGTTTTAATCCCAGCAGCCATGTGGTTAAAAGACCGAATTGCTGCCCTAACTTCCGTTGCCCCCTTTTCTTGCATCGGGGGCAATACAAAGCCCTTTCCGACCTCCCCTGCATGGTACTCCAATTCAAGTAATGGCTTGTTTTGGTAGCGAATATACAGCCATACCCCTGCAAAGATCGTGAGGAAAATGGTTAAGGTATACCTGAAAACAAGGGAAAACTGGTTTTGACCAATTTCAGTCAGAGGTACTCGCACCCAAATATCTGGGGCGAGATAAGACGTTAACCACAAAATCGGATACTCACGGCCAAGCTCAAGATGAACATTTGCCTTACCGCCTAAGTATTGCGACATGTGTTCGCTCAGAAAATCATACTCTTTAGCCCAATTCAGCCCTTCCTCCATGGCAGCAGAATGGGCATAGAACGTAATACCTAATTCATTGTAGATTTTCTTACGCAAAGCGGGGGAAACCCGCACTGAGGTCCCATCTTGTAGAACCATTTTCTCGGTCATCAATGTTCTAACTTCGTACGCAAGGACTTTATTGAATTGTTGTAAGCTAGGCATCACAACAAAATTCAATACCACCATATAGCTGGTCACTAAGCTCGCGAACAGCAGCGCAACAAATAAAAACAACGAACGAGAAAATGTACTACGTCGTGAGAACCTCAGTCGCTTCATGCTTTACTTCCATCCGGAACAAACACATAGCCCAAGCCCCAAACCGTTTGAATATAGCGTGGGTGCGCTGGGTCTTCTTCAACCATGCGGCGCAGACGCGAAATTTGAACGTCAATTGAACGTTCCATCGCACTGTACTCGCGGCCTCTTGCTAGGCTCATGAGCTTGTCACGAGATAGCGGCTCCCTTGGATAAGAAACCAACACTTTTAATACCGCAAACTCGCCACTGGTCAGTGGCATATTTTCATCACCTTGGAACATTTCACGCGTTCCAAGATTTAGCTTAAATTTACCAAAGGTAATGACTGCGTCATCCTGAGATGGCGCACCTGGCAATTCATTTGCTTGGCGGCGTAATACGGCGCGAATACGAGCCAGCAGCTCACGTGGGTTGAACGGTTTAGGAATATAGTCATCCGCCCCGATTTCTAAACCAACAATACGGTCAACTTCTTCACCCTTTGCCGTAACCATAATGATCGGGATTGGGTTATTTTGGCTACGTAAACGACGGCAGATTGATAGGCCATCTTCACCTGGAAGCATTAAATCTAACACGATCAGATGAATAGATTCCCTCGTCAGGATCCTGTCCATTTGTTCGGCGTTTGCAGCACTCCTGACCTGAAAGCCTTGTTCAGTGAGGTAACGCTCCAGCAGTGCACGTAAACGCATATCATCATCGACGACAAGAACTTTATAACTTTCCTGCATTTTGTAGCCCTCAAGATGTGCATCTTTCAAATTATTGTTCTAAAAGTAAACAAAAACACGTTTAATGTTCACTAATTTACCATTAACCATAGATTTAATGAATCATTTTACACTTCAGGCGGTTAGTGGTTTATAGCTTATTTCTAAAACAAAATAGGTGACATCCCCACCAGGCGTGTTCACCGTAATTTCATCATCAACCTGCTTACCAATCAGAGCGCGTGCAACAGGAGAGTCAATTGAAATCCATTGTTTTGCAGGATTAAACTCATCCGCGCCAACTATGCGGAATATTCTGATATTTTCATTATCATCTTCAAGTTTAACCCATGCCCCAAAAAAGACACGGCCTTCTTGGCGAGGATCTGGCTCGATAATCCTGAGTTGATCCAATCTTTTAGATAAAAAACGAATGCGTCGGTCTATCTCACGCAGCCTTTTTTTACCATAAATATATTCAGCGTTTTCTGAGCGATCGCCTTGTGCCGCAGCCTCTGAGACCGATTGGGTCACTCTAGGCCGTTCCTCTTTCCACAGATACTTAAGCTCTTTGTCGAGCGTATCCCAACCTTCACGCGTTATTAATAGACTTTTCGCCATAACCTTAGAATATTAGTCAATAAGTACAAAAATGATAATATTTTATAGAACATAATCTGAGACTTTCCTACCAATAGACCGAAATTCAGTCTGGAAATTCTCGCTACCACCAAGTATAACAGTGCAGTAAATTTTTTAACTGTTCTTTCAGTAGGTATTTAAACACGACATGAATGAAACTCTAAGCCAAATTATTGCAGCAGAACTGCAAGCCCAACCGAAACAGGTTTTTTCTGCCATCACATTGTTGGATGAAGGCAATACTGTCCCGTTTATCGCGCGTTACCGTAAAGAGGTTACCGGAGGGTTGGACGATACTCAGCTTCGCCAGCTAGAAAGCCGCTTAGGGTACTTACGCGAACTCAACGATCGTAAGCAAACCATTCTCAAGTCGATTGAAGAACAAGGGAAGTTATCCCCTGAACTCGCCGCTGCTATCAACAGCACGCTCAATAAAACCGAACTTGAAGACCTTTACTTACCCTACAAACCAAAACGTCGCACTCGTGGGCAAATCGCCATTGAAGCAGGACTTGAGCCATTAGCGGATACGCTGTGGACAGATCCAAGCCAATCCCCTGAAGCCCTTGCTCAAACTTATATCGACGCAGATAAAGGTGTGGCGGATGTGAAAGCAGCTTTAGATGGTGCTCGTTACATCCTGATGGAGCGTTTCGCCGAAGATGCAACTTTATTGGCGAAAGTTCGTGACTATATTTGGAAAAATGCGCACCTCGTTTCCGTCGTTGCAGAAGGCAAACAAGCAGAAGGCGTCAAATTTAGCGATTACTTCGAACACCAAGAACCCGTTTCCCAAGTGCCTTCACACCGCGCACTGGCAATGTTCCGAGGTCGCAACGAAGGCATTTTACAGCTTTCGTTAAATTGTGACCCTCAATTCGATGAGCCACCCAAAGAAAGTTATTGCGAAGAGATTATTACTCGCCACTTAGATGTGCGTTTGAATAACGCCCCTGCCGACCAATGGCGTAAAGCGGTCATTAGCTGGACATGGCGTGTCAAAGTGCTTCTGCACTTAGAAACAGAGGTGATGAGCGCTTTACGTGAAAAAGCCGAAGAAGAAGCGATTAATGTTTTTGCCCGTAACCTCAGCGACTTACTGATGGCTGCGCCCGCAGGTATGCGTGCAACGATGGGCCTCGATCCTGGTCTACGTACTGGGGTGAAAGTTGCGGTTGTGGATGCGACAGGAAAACTGATCGCGACCGATACTATCTACCCGCACACTGGGCAAGCAGCGAAAGCAGCAACCATTGTGGCGGCATTGTGCCAGAAACATAACGTTGAATTAGTGGCGATTGGTAACGGTACCGCGTCTCGCGAAACTGAACGTTTCTTTGCGGAGGTGCAAAAACAATACCCTGAAGTCACTGCGCAAAAAGTGATTGTCAGTGAAGCGGGTGCATCAGTGTACTCCGCCTCTGAGCTAGCCGCGCTAGAATTCCCAACCTTGGATGTGTCTTTGCGTGGTGCCGTATCGATTGCTCGCCGTCTACAAGACCCGCTGGCTGAACTGGTTAAAATCGACCCGAAATCTATTGGCGTGGGTCAATATCAACATGATGTTAGCCAAACCCAACTCGCCCGTAAACTGGATGCCGTTGTCGAAGACTGCGTAAACTCCGTAGGTGTAGACTTAAATACCGCGTCAGTCGCTTTGCTTACCCGTGTTGCAGGCTTGAGCAAAATGATCGCGCAGAACGTGGTTGATTGGCGCGATGAAAATGGCCAATTCAATGACCGAAAACAGTTGTTGAAAGTAGCTCGCCTTGGGCCTAAAGCCTTTGAACAATGTGCAGGGTTCCTGCGTATCACCAATGGTGAGAACCCGCTGGATGCGTCAACAGTTCACCCTGAAGCTTACCCTATTGTTGAAAAAATTCTGCAAACCGTCCGCCAGCCATTGAAAGACATTATGGGTAATTCACAAGTGCTCAACACACTGAGTCCGCGTGATTTCACCACAGAACAATTTGGTGTACCCACCGTTACAGATATCATCAAAGAGTTAGAAAAACCAGGTCGTGACCCACGCCCTGAATTTAAAACCGCTACCTTTGCAGAAGGTGTGGAAACAATGAATGACCTCGTTTCTGGCATGATTTTAGAAGGTGCGGTGACCAACGTGACCAACTTTGGTGCGTTTGTGGATATCGGCGTACACCAAGACGGCTTAGTGCATATCTCTTCACTCTCCAATAGTTACGTCGAAGACCCACACAAAGTGGTGAAAGCGGGCGATATTGTGAAAGTGAAAGTGTTAGATGTGGATATTGCCCGCAAGCGTATTGCCCTCACCATGCGTTTGGACGAACAAGCAGGGGATTCTCACAGCGCACCTCGCAAAGCGGCACCAGCACAAGATAAAAACGCACGTAAAGCCCCTGCACCTCGTGGCAACTCACGCCAAAACGTGAATTCATCAGGTAACAGTGCTATGAGCGATGCGCTTGCCGCTGCGTTTGGCAAAAAAAAGTAGTCTGATTAAGCTAAATACCCCAATAAATTCATTGGGGTATTTAGTATTTTCTAGAAATATCTTCACTGCTAAATTAATAAACAAATCCAATATATTGTTCAAAAATCAACCCAGCCAATTCTTTTCGCCTTATTCCATCGCTATCTAAAAAACACCGCTAACTCCATGCTTCGTTGATCCACATCAAGTCAAATTGACGAAAAAAGAGGCTAAATATAACAAAAGGTGGATGATTATGATTCTCATTGTTAATTAGATTTATTTTTGTTTTACTCTGCGTTTTGCTTGTGGACACAAACTTTTCTAACAATAATTATCCGTATCATTATGAATTGAATCGTTAGGAAGATAATAGGAAGACACTATGGCTATACTTCCTCAATGCAGTTACAAAATTCTGGGCTTCTCCCCCGAAATAAGCCCTGCATACCGACAAAAATTATTGTCTCTCGGTTTATTACCGGGCTCCGTTTTTAAAGTGGTGCGTTTAGCGCCTTTTGGCGATCCTGTACAAATCGAAACTCACCGCGTCAGCTTAGTGCTACGCAAAAAGGACCTCGCCCTACTAAACCTTGATGAAGCGCCTACCGCTTAAGTCTTCTTTTTTGATTATTGGCAAACACTATGAAACGATTGACTATCGGCTTAATTGGTAACCCCAATGCAGGTAAAACAACCCTTTTTAACCAGCTAACAGGGTCAAGACAGCGCGTCGGTAACTGGGCTGGCGTCACCGTTGAGCGCAAGGTTGGCCGCTTTCACACGGATGACCACAAAATTGAGCTTGTCGACCTCCCTGGCACCTACTCGCTCACGACCATCTCGGAACAAACTTCCCTCGACGAACAAATCGCCTGCTACTTTATTTTAAGTGGCGAAGCTGACATGTTGATTAACGTCGTCGATGCGTCGAACCTAGAACGTAATCTCTATCTCACATTACAACTCGTTGAGTTAGGCGTCCCCTGTATTGTCGCCTTGAATATGTTGGACATCGCCCAAAGCCAACATATTGATATCGATATTGCTAAACTGGAAAAACAGCTGGGCTGCCCTGTGATCCCAATGGTTTCAACCCGTGCAACAGGTATCGATAAACTGAAAAAAACCATTGATACTCATCCAAAAAATAACCAAAAAGCCCTTGTTGAATATCCACCACAGCTATTACAAGCTGTTGATTCATTGTCTGAACAAATTTCAGCTCAACAATTTAGCCACCAACAACGCCGCTGGTTAGCCCTGCAAATTCTAGAAGGGGATATTTATAGTCGCCAACGTGCTGAAATTTCAGAAACGCAATTACAAGCCACTCGTCAGCAACTCACTGAAACATTAAATGAAGAACCTGAACTTCTGATTGCTGATGCGCGTTATCAATCTATTGCGACCATTTGCCAAGCGGCGATCAACAATAGTGCCGCTGAACCTAACCGACTGACGCAATCACTGGATAAATTTATCCTCAACCGTTGGCTAGGCGTCCCCATTTTCTTGTTTGTGATGTACCTGATGTTCGTCCTTGCCATCAATATTGGTGGGGCACTTCAGCCGTTCTTTGAAGGGGCCTCTGAGGCAATATTTATCCATGGTATTCAGTGGGTTGGTGCCTACTTTAGTTTCCCTGATTGGCTCACTATCTTCTTGGCTCAAGGTGTTGGTGGCGGTATTAATACCGTTCTGCCATTGGTACCGCAAATCGGGATGATGTACCTGTTCCTTTCCATCCTTGAAGACTCAGGCTATATGGCACGAGCCGCTTTCGTGATGGACAGATTGATGCAGGCGCTGGGCCTACCGGGCAAATCGTTTGTTCCATTAATCGTCGGCTTTGGTTGCAACGTCCCATCGATTATGGGCGCTCGTACCCTTGATGCCCCACGTGAAAGGCTGATTACCGTTCTGATGGCGCCGTTTATGTCTTGCGGCGCAAGGCTGGCAATCTTCGCGGTATTTGCCGCAGCTTTCTTTGGTAAAAATGGCGCGAGTGTCGTGTTCTCCCTGTATATTTTAGGGATTGTGGTCGCTATCCTCACGGGGCTTTTACTCAAACATACCCTCATGCGTGGTGAAGCATCGCCATTCGTGATGGAACTACCCGTGTATCACGTGCCGCACGTCAAAACGTTGTTAATTCAAACGTGGCAGCGCTTAAAAGGCTTCGTGGTGCGTGCAGGTAAAGTCATTGTTGTGGCGAGTATCTTTATCGGCGCACTCAATAGTTTCTCGTTCTCAGGTAAACCTGTTGATAACATTAATGACTCAGCTCTAGCTTCAGTCAGTAAAGTGATCACCCCTGCATTGCAGCCAATCGGTGTTCACGCCGACAACTGGCAAGCAACCGTGGGCTTGATTACGGGAGCGATGGCAAAAGAAGTGGTTGTTGGGACGTTGAATACCCTCTACACCGCCGAAGCGATTACCTCGGAACCGTTCGATGCAGAGTCCTTCAACTTATGGAATGAGCTGGAAGATGCAGTATCTGAAACATGGGATAGCTTAAAAGAAACCTTTACCCTAAGCGCGTTATCGAACCCAATCGAAGCTAGCAAAGGGGATGGCGAAATGGAATCAGGCTCAATGGGCACTATGGCCGCGAAATTTGGCTCAGGTATCGCCGCCTATAGCTACCTGATTTTTGTCTTACTGTATGTGCCTTGTGTGTCGGTCATGGGGGCAATTGCTCGCGAAACGAACAAAAGCTGGATGAGTTTCTCCATCTTCTGGGGACTGAATGTGGCCTATAGCCTGTCAGCACTGTTTTACCAAACCGCAACTTTCAGTGAGCACCCACAAAGTAGCTTAATGACTATTGTGGCTGTTGTGGTGTTTAATATTGCCCTGTTCATGTTCCTACGTCGCATGCGTAGCCGCGTGACGTTGAATATTAAAAGCAAAACCGCACAGCAGTGCTCTGGCTGCTCTAGCAATACCTGCCACTAAGGACTAAACGATGATCAGCTTGCTACAAGTGAGAGATTTGATTGCTTTATACGGGCAAGCTGACATCGCGTTACTTAGCGAGCAACTCAACACCCCAACGCCAATGATAAAAGCGATGGTGGAAAAGTTGGAAAGCTTAGGAAAAATTGAGCAGGTGGATATAAGCGCCTGCTTAACGGGCTCCAGCTGCAAAGGCTGCCCAGAAAGCACCGACTGCGCCCATTTTGTTTATAAGATGAAATAAGCCACAACCTCAGCGGCTTACTCGCTTTACTCTTCCAATCGGCTTTGAAAATCCAGTAAATATTCACAAAACTCATCGGGGTGCGAAATAAACGGTGCATGGGCACTATTGCGCATAATCACGGATGGAGAGTTTGGATAAAGCGCATCCAACATAGGCACTATTTTTCGCGGCACTAAACCATCAAGGTAACCATAAATCCGTAAGAACGGCACAGGTAAACTCTTCAATTCTTCACGTAAATCTTCTGTTCGCAATGATTCAAGCCCCGCATTTAACGTTTCCACCGTTGGAATAGGTTGTTCAAGCACCACTGATTTTAAAGTGCGCGCATCGGTGCGGGCGCTTTCGGTACCTAAAGTTTGCAACGCTAAAAAGCGCTCAACGGTTCGATGAAAATCCGCGGCAAGCTGTTGTTCAAAGCCCAATAATACTTCAGGCCGAATACCCGCCCAATCCTCATTGGCTCTAAAGCAAGGGGAGGATGCAACGGTAATCAGCCCTTGAACTTCATGAGGGTGATCCAGTGCAATTCGACTGGCAACTAGTCCACCCAGCGACCACCCTAACCAAATGGCGTTTTTCGGGGCGTGTTCCCACAAAATATCTGCCATGGATTGAATGTTCATTGGTGCAAAATCTTGGCTCCGCCCATAACCTGGCAAGTCAACGAGATGAACACGAAAATGCGGCGCGATTCGCACAATAATTGTTTGCCAAACTTGCGCATTCAACCCCCACCCGTGCAGCAACACAAGATCTTGTTTTCCTTCGCCGACGGTCTGCCAATATAGCTTTGCCATGGTTACACTCTCTTTATTCAATCAACATTTTTTAACGGAATATCATCATGCTATCAATGGAAGGGGCATGTTGGCTATGCCATCAATCACTCAATTTAAGCTGCCAAGGTATTTGCAGTTTTTGCCTGAAAAGCTTACCGACTATGCCAAAGTGCTGCCCACGCTGTGCACTGCCCAGTGAACTCGATACACTGCAATGCGGTCGTTGCTTAAAACAGCCCCCTGCTTGGCAACGTTTAATTACCGCCGCACCCTATCAAGCTCCATTACGTAAGCTTATTCATCACTTTAAGTTTAATCAACAATCGCAGCTCGCTTTTGCTTTAGCGCGCATTTTTGTTTTATTTTGGCTACAGGGTTACCGCGAAAATACATGGCAAAAACCCGACCTCATTATGACCATTCCCTTGCATCGTCATCGATTATGGTGGCGAGGATTTGACCACATGGCATTAATAGGCGAAAATTTATCCAGATGGTTAAATATCCCCTATTCGCAAAATTCATTACTCCGTAGTCGTGATACACTGGCGCAGATTACATTAAAACGTGAACATCGCCGAAAAAACCTAAAGGGAGCATTTACCTTAGAAACTACGGTTTCTGGCCTACATGTCGCCATTCTCGATGATGTTATTACGACAGGTTCGACAATGAATACAGCCGCACAATTGTTGATTTGTGCGGGAGCGCGCACTGTTGATGCGTGGTCACTCTGTCGCACCTTGTAGGAAAGGGGTAAATGGGCGTATTATAACCAACTAAAGCAGTCAACTATTATTGAGCAAATGATTATGATTAATATTACTGAAGCAGCACAGGCTCATTTTGCCAAGTTGTTGGAAAGTCAAGAGCCAGGAACCCAAATCCGTGTATTTGTCATCAACCCAGGTACACCAACAGCTGAGTGTGGCGTTTCATACTGCCCGCCAGGTGCCGTTGAAGCAACAGATAAGGAACTGAAGTTCGAAAAATTATCTGCTTATGTTGATGAAATTAGCGCGCCTTTCTTAGAAGAAGCCGAAATTGATTTCGTTACCGACCAACTGGGTTCACAACTGACGCTTAAAGCACCAAACGCAAAAATGCGCAAAGTCTCTGATGATGCACCATTAATCGAGCGCGTTGAGTACGTTTTACAGTCACAAATTAACCCACAATTAGCCAGCCACGGCGGCCGTGTTTCCCTAATGGAAATTACCGATGAAGGCTTTGCTATCCTGCAATTTGGTGGTGGTTGTAACGGTTGTTCTATGGTCGATGTCACCTTAAAAGAAGGTATCGAAAAAGAATTACTGAAAATGTTTGATGGTGAGTTAAAAGGCGTTAAAGACCTGACTGAACACCAACGTGGCGAGCACTCTTTCTACTAATTGCCACTGATATCTGGCACCTGTTTTTCTTCTTACAGGTGCCGTATTCGTTTTTTATGGGGTTTTCCCCGCTATATTCGGTATTTTATGGACCATTTTGAGACACTAACACCAGAGCAAGCTTATCAACATTGGTTGGAAAGCTCTGCCGTACTTGTTGATGTACGTGATCCACAAAGCTTCCGCGCAGGTCATGCTAGCGGTGCTTATCACCTCACCAATGAGTCGCTGAGTCAATTTTTAGAACAAACAGATTATGAACAACCCGTTATGGTAATGTGCTACCACGGGCACAGCAGCCAAGGCGCAGCACAATACCTGATAAACATCGGCTATGAATCTGTTTACAGCATTAATGGCGGGTTTGAAGCCTGGTTAAGGGAATATCCACAAGCCGTCACGGCGCTCTAGACGAGAAAACGCATTCATGATCCACATCACTTCCTTTGCTAACCCAAGAATGGCGCAAGCATTTGTTGACTATATGGCAGGGCAAAATATCCATTTAAGCCTTAAACCCTCCCAAGAACAAGCGCTGTATGAACTTTGGTTGGAAGATGACCAATTTCTTAATCAAGTCCGTCAAGAGCTTGATACTTTCCTGCAAAACCCAAATGACCCGCGCTACCTTGCTGCTAGCTGGCAAACAGGTAATACCGATGCGCAATTTCAATACCGCAATTTTCTCACTTGGGGTTACCTGAAAGAACAATCAGGGCCACTCACAATTGCTGTTATTCTGCTATCGATTATTGTATATCTTTGGGTAGAAATGACCGATGCTCGTGAAGTATTACGTTACTTAGCGTGGCCAATTGGAGACCAACAATCAGAACTTTGGCGTTGGATAAGCCCCGCCTTTGTGCATTTTTCACTGTCACATATTGGGTTTAACCTTGCGCTATGGTGGTTTTTAGCTGGTCAAGTTGAACGCAAGCTGGGAACAGGAAAGCTCTTTACTATTTTATTAGTCTCCGCCCTGTTTAGTAACTGGGGACAATCGCTGTTTAGCGAAAACAACTTTGGGGGCTTATCGGGTGTCGTTTATGCCCTAGTTAGCTACGTTTGGCTAACAGGTGAGCGCAACCCAGAAAGCGGCGTGAATGTTCCCCGAGGGTTAATGATTTTCTCAATTATCTGGCTCTTTTTTGGTTACTTCGATATTTTAGGGATGCATATTGCGAATGCCGCACACACTTCAGGGTTAATTATCGGCTTATTGATGGGAGTGTGGGATAATAGGCACAGCTTTATTAAACACCAGAGTTCCAGATAATACATTTTAATAATTAGAGGCTAACGCTGTGAAACAAACCCAGAGACATGATGCAATCGTTGAACTTGTGCGTCTTCAGGGATATGTCAGTACTGAAGAACTTGTCGAGCATTTTGAGGTTAGCCCTCAAACCATCCGACGAGACCTCAATGACCTCGCTGAACAAAATAAAATTCAGCGGCACCACGGTGGCGCAGCACTGCCTTCAAGCTCCGTAAACGCGGCATATCATGACCGCAAAATCATGTGGTCAGATGAAAAAGCCCGTATTGCGCAGCATGTCGCGAGCCAAATTCCTGATGGTGCGACGCTATTTATTGATATCGGAACCACGCCTGAAGCTGTGGCCCATGCGTTGGTTAACCATAAAAACCTGCGTGTTGTTACCAATAACCTAAACGTCGCCACGTTACTCATGCCAAAAGAAGACTTCCGCTTAATTTTAGCGGGGGGTGAAGTACGCTCGCGTGATGGTGGTATTGTGGGTGAAGCGACCCTCGATTTTATCTCTCAATTCAGGTTAGATTACGGCATTTTGGGCATTAGCGGCATTGATATGGACGGCTCGCTACTGGAGTTCGATTATCATGAAGTGCGTACAAAACGCGCCATTATTGAAAATTCACGTTGCGTGATGTTAGTCACCGATCACTCTAAGTTCGGCCGTAATGCAATGGTCAATCTCGGTAATATGAACTTAATCGACTATTTATTTACCGACAAACAGCCGCCAGACAGCATTCTCAAAGTGATTGAGCAACATAACGTTCAATTAGAGCTTTGTTAATCAATACGTTATTCTCATGGTGGTAGTGCTAACTACCACCACTCTTAATGATATCCCTTTTCTACTTTAACTTTCTAACTGTTATTTCCTTTTTCTTTTTCGCTCAAAAATGTTTTTTCCTGCCTATATACCATTATTTTATTTGTGGTTATTGAAAAAAAATTGTTACCAATATCACGCAGTTGTTATTTTTCTTATTAATAATAGTTGGCATCACTATTCATTTTGACTACAATCAAATGAGCGAAAACGAACATTATTGAAAGCGTTTCGAACATCTCAGGGGGATGCATGGAAACTAAAGACTTGATTGTCATCGGCGGCGGGATCAACGGCGCTGGTATTGCAGCTGACGCTGCAGGTCGTGGATTATCGGTATTGCTGCTCGAAGCTCAAGACTTAGCGAGTGCAACCTCATCAGCGAGTTCAAAGCTGATCCATGGTGGCTTACGCTACCTAGAACATTATGAATTCAGATTAGTCAGTGAAGCACTGGCTGAGCGCGAAGTCTTATTACGACTGGCACCGCACATTGCGTTTCCAATGCGCTTTCGTTTACCGCACCAACCTCATTTACGCCCTGCGTGGATGATCCGTATCGGTCTGTTCCTTTATGACCATTTAGGTAAACGTGTGAGCCTACCAAGCAGTAAAAGCTTAAAATTCGGCCAAAACTCTGTGCTGAAACCTGAATTAACCAAAGGGTTTGAGTACTCAGATTGTTGGGTTGATGATGCGCGTTTGGTTGTTCTAAACGCTCAAGAAGTGGTACGTAAGCATGGTGAAGTTCGCACTCGCACAAAAGTGACTCGTGCTTATCGTGAAAATGGCTTATGGGTTGTTGAAGCACAAGACTTACGTACAGGCGAAACTCTCACTTGGAAAGCGAAAGGACTGGTGAATGCAACGGGTCCATGGGTGAAAGAATTCTTCGACGATGGCTTGAAATTAAAATCGCCATACGGCATTCGCTTAATTAAAGGTAGCCATATCGTTGTTCCACGCGCTCACGATGAACCACAAGCTTACATCCTGCAAAACGAGGATAACCGTATTGTCTTTGTTATTCCGTGGATGGATGAGTTCTCAATCATCGGTACAACAGATGTGGAATACAAAGGCGATCCAAAAGACGTCAAAATTGATGACAAAGAAGTCAGCTATTTACTCAAAGTGTACAACGATCACTTCAAAAAACAGTTAACCGTTGAAGACGTGGTATGGGATTACTCAGGCGTTCGCCCACTGTGTGATGATGAGTCTGACTCACCGCAAGCAATTACCCGTGACTACACATTAGATATTCACGATGAGCAAGGCCAAGCACCGTTACTGTCTGTATTCGGCGGTAAATTAACCACTTATCGTAAACTAGCTGAAGCTGCTGTGAATAAGCTCGCCACTTATTACCCGAACGCAGGTAGCCCGTGGACGAAAAATGGTCAATTACCAGGTGGTGATATCGAAGGTTGCGACCGTGATGGCTATGCTCGCGTATTACGCCAACATTATCAATGGCTTCCTGAAGGGATCGCGCTGCGTTATGCAAGAACTTACGGCAGTAACAGCAAGCTGATTTTGGATGGCGCAAACTCGCTCAGTGATCTCGGCGAATCATTCGGTGCCAACGTCTATGAAGCCGAACTACGTTACTTAGTGGAAAATGAGTGGGTAACAGAATTGGATGATGCTATCTGGCGTCGTACTAAATTGGGCATGTGGCTGAATGATTCAGAAAAACAGCGCATTGCACAATGGTTGTCAGAGCACACCTCTGCATAATCGTAAAAATCTCGTTGTTAGTACAAAGCCAGTCAACTTGAATTGACTGGCTTTTTTATATTTTAAGTCTATATGTTGCTTAAATTGATTTTCTTTGTCTATAATATGCACGGCTTTTATCCCATCACTTAACTTAGCAGGTACTCCCTACGATGAATTAAGCACTGCCAGAAAATATTTTCCAATACCACCTTGGTATTCATTTTTCTGTTCCTGGCAGGCAACGCTATTCATCGACGCTTCTTGATAAGTCAACGACGTTGTCTGCACTCTTTATTTTTGGAGGTGCCTATGACAATTGCGTGTCACTTTTCACAACTGAATATCGAATTTAACCAAACGGCCCTGTTCCCCCCTCTAAGCGGGACATTCTCTTGTCAAAAAAATGCCTTAATTGGCCATAATGGTCGAGGTAAATCCGTACTCATGCAGTTACTGGCTCAAGTATTCGTGCCAACACAAGGTGATGTACATTGGAATATGCCTTTTATCCATGTTAATCAACTCACCCGCTTAACAGGAGAAACTCTCGTCGATGCCTTAGGTATTACCTCGCTCTATCATGCCTTTTCTCGTATTGAAGCGGGTAATGGAACTCAACCCGATTTTGAGTTAGTCGACGACAAATGGCATTTACCGTCTCAATGGCAAAATTTGCTAGATTCCGCACGGTTGCCCGTTTCGATGGAAACCCCTATCGCCCATCTCAGTGGTGGCGAGCGCACGCGCCTTGCTCTATGTCGTGCCTTTTTACAGCAAGATAGCTTTCTACTGCTTGATGAACCAGATAACCACTTAGACACCAGAAGCCGTCAATGGCTAAGCCAAAAACTGACTGAGCACAGAGCAGGTAGCCTTGTTATCTCTCATAACAGAGCATTGCTGGGTGAAATGGCAACGATTTTTGAACTCACCGAGAAAGGTTTACAAGAATATGGGGGAAATTATGCGTTATATGACACGCAGAAGAATTTCGAAATCGCGGCGATTGATGCCCAAGCTGCGCGTTTAGAAAAACGTATTAACCAAGAAAAAAAGCAACTACAAACCACGTTACAAAAAGCCGCTCAACGGAAAAAACAAGGAGAAAAAATCCGTTATGGTGGCTCTCAGTCCTTACTGCTACTCGATATGCAGAAAAACCGTGCGGAAAAAAGGCAGTCTAATGTTGCCGACCGCCATCAACGGGTGATGGATAATTTGCAAGGACAACAACAAGAACACCAAGAGAAAATACACCATATCAAGCAGCAAAAAATGGTCATTGCCTACCAGTGTGAGGGGAAAAAAGTGACGATTTTCGCTTCCGATCTTTGCTTGCCCTATGGCCATTTATCACCTCTATCATTCACCGTATACAGTGGGGAGCATTGGCATATTCAAGGTGATAATGGTTGTGGTAAATCCACCTTACTTAAAGTACTTGCAGGGCACCTGAAAGCCCAATCGGGCGAATCCCGCCTAAGTGGATGTTTTTGCTATTTAGACCAACACCTAAACTTACTCGATAAAACGCTACCCGTTGGCGAGGCACTCCACCAACACCAGCCCATATTTACGGTTGAACAATGGCGGACACAACTAGGCATGTTACGGATTCGAGGCGATAAATCCTTGCTACCACTACAACAACTGAGTGGGGGCGAACAGCTCAAAGCCACATTATTAGCGCTGACCCATAGCCCGAATCCACCTGCGATTTTGTTACTCGACGAGCCAGATAACCATCTGGATTTAGAATCGAAGCAATTACTGGAGGATGTATTAAACAATTACCAAGGTACATTGCTATTGGTTTCCCATGATAACGCCTTTATTGAGCGCTGCAATATTACCCATACATTGAATCTTTCTAACGAATAGAATAATTAACCACCTTCGAAAGAGGTGGTTAATTATTAGCGAATAAACGTGTTTTTAACGCGGTTAGAAACTAAAAAATACGGAATCCATAACACACAATAGAAGCTGCCATTAATCGCAGTGATAACGTTTGAGTAATTAATTTCCATACCGAATGTATAAGGGAATACAAAGCGGGCAACAAACACCATCAAGGTATATAGCAACATGGTTATGATAAACAACCACTTCGCACTTTTTTTCCATTTAACTGCTGCAATAAAAGTCCACAATAGTAATGCAATGATAACCCCATAACCCGTTTGCAATAGGTAATAACCCATTGAAAAACCAGGCACATAAAAGTCAGAGCCCACTTGTGTAGCAAGCGGCCAAACCGTTTTTACTTGAGAGACTTCTTGCATTAACATCATGACCATTTTATACAACATATAAAACAGCCCAATAACTGGCCAAATCAACCAACCACCGAGTCCTTCAAGCATTTTTTTCGGGGCCTGCGGGACGACTTGAGCGACAACCTGCTCTAATTGAACCGTGGATTGAGAATTCTCCATTTAACAAACCTTTGTATTCTGTATTTTTTCTTCAATGTATTTTTTGAGTACAGTCGCTTGATTATGTTCTGTATTTTTTGCGCTATACAATAATGTCACATGACCTTGCTCCGCCTGCTCAACTAACCTTTGCCAAGCCTCGGTGTTATTCAATTCTTCGCAATAGCGCTGCACAAATTGCTCGAATTGATCGGTATGTTGATGGAACCATTTTCGTAACTCATTAGAGGGAGCCACTTCTTTATTCCACTCATCACACTGTAAATCGATTTTTTTAATCCCTCGAGGCCATAGCCTATCGACTAAGACACGATAGCCATCATTCTTAGTCACAGGGTCATACACTCTTTTGCAATAAATCATCACTTCACCTCAATGACGGTATTTAATTCACAAAAGTATTTTTTACCCGCTTAGAAACCAAAAAATACGGTATCCAAATTGCGCAGCCAATCAGGGCACGAAAAATGTCGCGAATATCCGATGCTTCAACCTCTAAATCTAATAATGTTCCTGCCAATATAATATCTGAAATAGTCAGCACTAAAGCAAATAGCTGGAAGAAAATGTAAATTTTGATCGTGAGCTTTTTCTTCGTAAAAAAGACGTAACACAAGAAAAGCAATAAAGTATATAAAATCGCATTCCCTAAAAGCTCAAAATAGATAAGTTCTTTAAATAAGGGTATAAATGTATCGGATTGGGAGTTCGTTAACTCATCCCAATACTCAATAACCTGGATATTTTGCCCGTAAATTGCAAATGGAAGAATAATAACGGATAGCACGATCCCTAACATGGGTAAAATCAGCCAACCACCTATCCCTGTTAGTTCAGGCTTAGGAGAGGCTGGAGGGTTATGAGATGAACTGCGATCTTCAGTTTTCATTTCACTTCCTTATTCGCTGTAAACACCATGTCAGTGACGAAATAATCCATCTTACTAAGATAACATATTTGTTCACTAAAATATGAGTTACCTAATGCACCAATACACAATATATTTGGATTAAAGAAAAATCTTATCAGGCCATCATAATGCAAACATTCACTGTTAATTTACCTCTTCCACAACCTTATCGCTCTGCGGATTTTTTTGCCTTCCATTTAAGAGACCAACAAAATGTGGCAGAGATTGTTGTCGACAATTGTTTGCAAAAAGGCCTAATTTGGCAAAATCATCCCGCCAACATTCAGCTAGCCATTGAAAACCAGCATGCAACAATTTCTTTGGATATTGATTCTTCGAATATTTCCCCAACTGAAACAGAACTCAGCACCCTTGGGAAACACTTATTGGGTTTACATCAACCCGTTAATGAATTTGAAATGCACTACCTAACAGACCCAGTGCTTGGTCAACTCATTGAAAAACAAAAGGGATTAAGAATTTATCAATCCTCTAATGCTTTCGAGGCTTTAGTATGGGCGATTATTGGGCAACAAATTAGTGTCCATGCCGCTATCGCTATCCGTCGGCGCTTTATACAAGCCGTGGGCACACAGCACTCATCAGGAATTTGGTGTTTTCCTGATATCCAACAAGTGGGTTTAGTCAGTGATGATACACTCAGACAAACAGGGTTTTCATTAGGGAAAATTGTTGCTCTTAGAGCGTTATGTGAAGCAATTAAAACCCAACAGATTGATTTATCTGTACAAGTGACCCATGACAATGCCGATGTGGTAACAGAACAACTGCTCAAAATTAAAGGAATTGGCCCTTGGACGGTCAGTTATGCACTCTTGCGGGGCTTTAATTATCTCAATGGCTCTTTGCATGGCGATGTCGCGGTAAGGCGTAATTTACAAACCTTATTAAACAGCCAAGAACAACCGACCGCGAAAGAGACAGAGAAATGGTTAGCGCAATATTCCCCATGGCGGGCACTTGTCGCTGCTCATTTGTGGCGTAGTCAATCTGCAGCAGGCTATTAATTTATGGTCGATAAAAAGAAAGCCCAATCAATTGATTAGGCTTCTTTATGAACGAACAACAGGTATTAACGTAGCCAGTTAGTTTTCACCAATTGCACCACTTCATCACCGCGCCCGCTCATAATGGCTTTTAGCATATATAAGCTAAAACCTTTGGCTTCCTGAGCAGCAATTTCTGGTGGCATTGAAAGCTCTTGTTTTGCAGTTAAGACATCCACCACCACAGGGCCATCATGGGCAAAAGCCTCTTTAAGTGCGCTGTCGAGATCTTCACTTTTTTCCACACGAATACCTTTGATACCTGCAGCGTTCGCAATTGCAGCAAAATTCGGATTATGCAAATCTGTTCCTGCTGTTAAGAAACCCGCGACTTTCATTTCCATTGCTACAAAGCCCAATACCCCATTATTATGAATAATGATTTTTACTGGCAATTGCATTTGTGAAAGAGAAATAAAATCCCCCATTAACATGCTAAATCCACCATCACCACACATGGCAACCACTTGGCGTGTTTTATCAACAGCCTGCGCACCAATTGCTTGTGGCATCGCATTCGCCATAGAACCATGATTAAACGAGCCAATTAAACGGCGCTTACCATTCATTTTCAAATAGCGTGCTGCCCAGACCGTTGGCGTACCCACATCACAAGTGAAGATTGCATCATCATCGGCCAGTTCACTAATTTTAGTTGCCAAGTACTGTGGATGGATGAGCCCTTCATGCCCTGGTTTTGCGAGATCATCTAACCCTTTACGCGCTTCCTCATAATGCTTCAATGCGTTCTCAAGGTGCTTTTTATCTTGTTTAGTTTGTAGATGCGGCTGCAAGGCATCCAGAGTTGCTTTAATATCACCAATCAGCCCCATATCGATATGGCAATGAGAACCTAAGCTCCCTGCATTAATATCAACTTGAATAATTTTTGCATCATTTGGGTAGAAAGGACGATATGGAAATTGCGTTCCGAGTAAAACAACCGTATCGGCGTTCATCATTGCATGGTAACCCGATGAAAAGCCGATTAAACCTGTCATTCCCACGCTGTACGGGTTATCCCACTCAATATGTTCTTTACCGCGCAGTGCATGAACTACAGGTGCTTTTAGCGTTTCTGCCAGTTTGACCACTTCATCATGTGCCCCTGCACAACCATTACCACAAAATAATGTAACATTTTTGGCTTCATTTAAAGCTTGCGCTAATTGTTCGATTTCAGAGCGCTGTGGCATGATCAATGGGGCTTGAGGCTGATACCATGTTTCTTTGGCGGTCTCTGGTGCATCTTTTAATGCAATATCCCCTGGAATGACAACAACGGATACCCCTTTGTTCAGAATTGCTTTACGCATTGCAATGCCAAGCACCTGTGGGATTTGTTCTGGGTTAGAGACCATCTCACAATAGTGGCTACATTCACGAAATAGTTCTGTTGGGTGGGTTTCTTGGAAATAATTGCTGCCAATTTCACTTGATGGAATATGTGCTGCAATCGCCAATACAGGTACTCTGTTACGATGACAATCATATAGTCCATTGATAAGATGCATATTTCCAGGCCCACAAGAGCCTGCACAAACGGCTAGTTGCCCAGTAAGCTGGGCCTCTGAGCCCGCAGCAAATGCCGCCACTTCCTCGTGACGAGTGCCTAACCATTCAATTGCCCCTTGACGGCGCAAACTGTCGGTTAAGCCATTCAATGAATCTCCAGTAACGCCCCAAATACGTTTAACACCTGCGTTATCAAGTACTTTTGCAATATAGGATGCAACACTCTGTTTTTTCATAATGGCACTCTTCTCAGTCGGAGGTCATACACGCTTGATAAAATACAGCGCGTATTCTTTTAGAGTTTGGTAAAATTCATTTTAAATCTTACTCTACTCTCTGATTATCAAACTTATTTAAAATCATTTATTTGATTGTAACCAAGTCAATTATTCATTCCTACTTATCAAATCCATTATAAAACAGAACGACACAATCCTCCGTTATTATCAAAAGAAGATGATGATAACGGAATAAATTAAGAGACTATTGTTAATATTAATCACTGCCATATAGATATCGTAAAATGATTAGCATAATTACCTAATCAATTTGAGAATGATTAAGTTATACTTTCCACAGTAAAACACCTGTTTGATACCCAGCACCAAATGACCAAAATACAATAATATCACCTTCATGAAGTAACCCTTTTTTCAAACGATGTGCATAGGCAACTAATGGGCTATTTCCGCCTGTATAACCATACTCATCACCAATATATTCAATCTGCTCCCAGGAAAGATTTAATGCATTTTTAATCATTCCAATATAATTTCTTGATAATTGAGAAAAGAAAAAACAAGAAACATCATTCAATTTTAAATGATGTTTTTCCAACTGGAATTGAATGGCTTCTATCGCAAAGGGCACACAGAGCTCTCCTGTAAAATTATCCCAGTGAAATTTCTCTTCTTGCATATTTTGGCTATGCGACAATCCATAGTGTGGAAATACAATCGTATCGGCATACTGACTATCAGTGTAATATTGACTATCGATGAGCCCAGCGCCTGAGTTGTCCTTTACTTTATCGAGTATCATTGCAACCGCCGCATCCCCAAATAAAGCCTCAGGGAAAAACTCATGTGGTTTTGCATATCGAGAAACTTGATCTGTAGAGATAATCAATGCTCTGCAATAGGACGCTTTTAATTTCAGCATCATGGCCGCTTGTTCAAGAACTGCCAGCATACTTAAACAATTTATATTCATATCGATACAAATACAATTGTGTTTAATATTGAACTTTCGATGAATAAATAATGCGTGAGTTGGCGATAAATACTCTACCGTCGTTGATGCGAAAATAATAATATCAATATTACTATCATCCTCTATCGGCTCTGCTGATTTAAATGCCATCGTTAATACATTTTCACTTTCAAGGTCAGAAACATAACGCTGTCGCTTACCTAATGATTCAAATAGATTATTAATATTTTTAATATCGCCATGCTTTTTGATAAAATATTCATTCCCCCTAATTTTTGCAGGATGATAAACATTAATCGCTGATATTTTCACGGAATTGTTCATATTACCCCCTATATTCATGGAGTATTTAGCATAGTTCAAATCAGCAAAATAAAATACAACATATTGATTGTTATGGTTTTTATTATATATAATCAACATTGTTAGCCTAATGCATTATTGATATAAGTAACATGTTGTTATAAACCTAACCCGCTAAAATAAAACGCTAAAAATTCTTTTTTTTCGGCATTAAAAGCCAAGTATTTTACATTCTAGCGATATTAATGTATTATTGGTAACTAGTTTGATTATTCTCAGGTGGTTATTTTGCTCTATTTACAAAAAAAAGTGCTCTCTATTTCTCTCTCTAACTCTACTGTATTACTCCATTATCTAGCTCAATTTTAAATTTTAAAAACTGAACAAAAATTCATACAGCGACTATTATAAATGATAGGACTTTACACGTTGTTTAAGTATGAAAACCCACACCTTAAATGTGATTTATCTCGTTGTTGAAATTCAAATAAGAGGATGGTTTCATGAAATTCAAGAAGAAAAAAGAAAAACCATTAAATATTAATGACATTACAATCATTGATGATGGTAAATTAAAAAAAGCAATTACCGCTGCTTCACTGGGTAATGCGATGGAATGGTTTGACTTTGGTGTATATGGCTTCTTAGCTTACGTATTAGGTCAAGTTTTCTTTCCAGACGCATCACCGAGCGTCCAGATGATTGCTGCACTAGCGACATTCTCCGTGCCCTTCTTAGTTAGGCCATTAGGGGGAGTGGTATTTGGTATCTTAGGTGATAAGTATGGTCGACAAAAAGTGTTGTCGATGACCATTATCATTATGGCGATAAGTACGTTCTGTATTGGTTTGATCCCATCATATGAAAGCATCGGTATTTGGGCACCAATCTTGTTATTAATTGCTAAATTAGCACAGGGCTTCTCTGTCGGTGGGGAATATTCAGGGGCTGCAATTTTTGTTGCCGAATATTCACCTGACCGTAAGCGTGGCTTTATGGGCAGTTGGTTAGACTTTGGTTCTATCGCAGGTTTCGTGCTAGGTGCAGGTGTAGTCGTGCTAATTTCCAGTATCGTTGGAGAGGCAAACTTCCATGATTGGGGCTGGAGAATTCCGTTCTTCTTAGCCTTACCTTTAGGGATCATTGGATTATATCTTCGCCATTCCCTTGAAGAAACGCCCGCTTTCCAACAGCACGTTGAGTCACTGGAAAAACAAGACAAAGCCAATATTCAAAATCCACCCAAAGTTTCAGTACGCGAAGTGGCATCGAAGCATTGGAAAAGCTTATTAATTTGTGTTGGCTTAGTGATTGCAACTAATGTCACGTATTACATGTTGCTGACTTACATGCCAAGTTATTTATCACATAACCTAAATTATTCAACTGACCATGGTGTGCTAATAATTATCGCCATTATGATTGGGATGCTATTTGTTCAACCCGTGATTGGCTTAACCAGTGATAAAATTGGCCGTCGCCCATTTGTTATTATCGGTAGCGTAGGTTTAGTGCTATTGGCTTACCCTGCTTTTATGCTAATTAACAGCGGCTCAGTTGGGTTAATTTTTGTAGGATTACTGATCCTTGCGATATTGCTAAACTGTTTTACTGGAGTCATGGCATCAATTTTACCCGCGATTTTCCCAACGCATATTCGTTACAGTGCCTTAGCCATTGCCTTTAATATCTCAGTATTAATTGCAGGTGCTACCCCAACTGTTGCAGCTTGGTTAGTCGAATCAACCACAGATTTATACATGCCAGCCTATTACTTGATGGTGATTGCATTGATTGGCTTATACACAGGTATTCGCATGCCAGAAACAGCCAATAAACCGTTGCGGGGTGCAACACCAGCGGCGTCGGATAAAGCCGAGGCGAAAGAAATCTTGAGTGAACATTTTGACAATATTGAGCAAAAAGTTGAAGATATTGACCAACAAATTGCTGAACTTGAGAAAAAACGCCAGTCGTTAATTAACCAGCATCCTAAATTAGATTAACGCCTAGGAGGAAAGCGGTGGCAGCCAAGCATCTTATCTGGTTTCGTCATGATTTACGCGTCACAGATAATAAAGCCCTTTCCTCGGCCTGCGCTGACCCGCAGGCCAATGTCATCGCCCTCTATACCGCCACACCCGAACAGTGGAAACAGCATGATGTCTCTGTACGGCAAATCGCCTTTATTCATCAAAACCTTGTCGAATTACAACATTCCCTTGCTGAGTTAGGTATCCCACTCATTTGCCATACTGTGGATAATTTTGTAGATGCCGCTAAATGGGTACTAAATTACGCCAAAGAACAGCAGGCGGATGCCTTGTTTTTCAATCGGCAGTATGAATGGAATGAAAAGAAACGTGATGAGTGGTTGATAGAACACGCATCACCAATGCATGTCCATACTTTTGATGATGCGCTGTTGCTCCCACCTGGCGCAGTAACAAATCAAAAAGGTGAGATGTACCAAGTTTATACCCCATTTCGCCGTGCTTTTCTAACCCAACTCACTGTCACAGACTACCGTTCCTTACGTGCCCCTGCTCAGCGCTCAAAGCCGTTAGAGATTAAAACAATCCTGCCGCTATTTCCTCATGAGGATCAAAACATCGCGCAATCTTTCCCTGCAGGTGAACAAGCTGCCTTAAAGCAGCTCAGGCAGTTTTGCGCTAAAAAAGTTACAGATTACCAACATGATAGAGATTTCCCCTCCATTAATGGCACTAGCCAGCTATCGCCATACCTCGCGATTGGAGTGTTATCCCCTCGCCAGTGCATCAATCGTTTGCAAGCTGAAAACCCACAATTTCTTGACTACCCTGATAGCGGCGCATTCACTTGGTTAAATGAATTAATTTGGCGTGAATTTTATACCCACCTTTTAGTGGCATTTCCTCGCCTGTGCCGCCACCAGCCCTTTATTCATTGGACACAATATATTCATTGGAATGATTCACCTACCGATTTTGAGGCATGGAAAATCGGACAAACGGGCTACCCAATTGTTGATGCAGCCATGCGGCAGCTGAATACCACAGGCTGGATGCATAATCGGTTACGAATGATTGTGGCGAGTTTCTTAGTCAAAGATTTACTCATTGATTGGCGGGAAGGGGAAAAATACTTTATGACCCAGCTGATTGATGGGAGTTTAGCGGCGAATAACGGCGGCTGGCAATGGTCAGCCTCTACAGGTGTGGATGCCTCCCCTTGGTTTCGTATTTTCAACCCGACCACACAAGGGAAAAAGTTTGATGCTCAGGGCACGTTTATCCGCTATTGGCTCCCTGAATTAAATGGCGTCCCTGATAAATATATCCATACCCCCCATGAATGGGCAGAAGAAAACAATATAGCCATTGATTATCCGAAACCTATCGTTGATCACAAACAGGCGCGTTTAAACACACTGGATGCGTTTGAAGCAGGTAAACGCAATAGTCTTAAATACGATAAATAGCAAAGTTATTATTTGTGTTAAGGGTTATTATGCAAGCCTAATGATAAGGAGATGCAATCGATGAGCGTAATTTTACAGGTAGACTTCCCATACCAAGGCCCATGGGGCGAAGAAATGACGGCGGCAATGAATGATTTAGCTCAGTCAATCAACCAAGAACCTGGTTTTATCTGGAAGATTTGGACTGAAAACCAACAAACTCAAATGGCAGGTGGAGTTTACTTGTTTGCTTCTGAGCAAGAGGCAAACGCATATTTAACCAAACACAGTGCGCGTTTAAAAGCCTTTGGTGTGCCTGATGTCCGAGGGGAAATTTTTGCCGTGAACACCGCACTCAGCCAACTTAACCAAGCGCAGTTTATCGCAAAATAAGCACTTATTGGCGATGAAATTCAAATAGCATCACATCAGAGGTAAATGAGCCATCTGCTTGTAATGCAAAATGGTGTTTCACTTCATCACTGAGCGTGTTTTGAAATTGGCGAATTGCCTCAACTAAAGGTTGTGGCGTTCGCATCCGTTCAACCCAACTGGTAAATTCAAGGGGCAAACGGAAACTTTGAACACCACTAACAAATAGCCCTGCATTGTTGAACATCCCTGCCCATTCCCCTGCGGAATAATCGCGAATATGCGATGTATCCCTTAAAACTTCAACGGTTTGCAGATAAATGTCCAACAATGGGTGACCTGGTGAAACCACATCAATAAAAATGCCTTTTCCACCCACTTTTAATACACGGCGGACTTCACGCAGCGCTTTTTCAACATCATGCCAATGGTGTGCAGAATAGCGGCTAATCACCCGATCAAAATGATTATCTGCAAACGGCAGTTGTTCAGCTGTGCCTTTGCAGGTCGCGATATTGGTTAATTGGCGCTCTTGCGCGTTTTTCGCCACAACACTCAGCATCGAGTCGGACAGATCATATGCTGTGACAGATTTAACCCATGGCGCGGTATAAAAACTCGCATGCCCTGCACCACAGCCAAGGTCAAGGACATCCTCAGCTTGGCAACCCTGTAGCAACCTCTGCAAGGCGAGTAAATCTTCACCTTGCGCATGAACTTGACTGGTTAAATAGGCGTTGGCTTGCTCATCAAATTGCTGATAAACCGCTTGATGGTGCGTTTTCATTTCTGTTTCCTGACATTTTGTTAGCGATTTCCCATCACAACAGAAAATGATTGAAAAAGCACCTATTTGTTTGTAACCGTTTCATCACAATCATGGTTAATGAAAATCCCCATGACGGCGTTCCACCAGCGTCAAAATGCTATAAAGTGCCACGGCTGTATCGTCTTGGTTAAAGACTTGCACATCCCATTCAACAACACCATTTGGTTTATCTTCGGCTAATTTCTGTGGTTTTTTTATCTTTTTCTTGCACGTTAGACGAACTTGTATCGTATCGCCAATTTTTACGGGTTCGATAAAACGCAAATTTTCCATGCCATAATTTGCGATAACTGGCCCAACGCCTGCATCAACAAACAGACCTGCTGCGGCTGAAACCACAAAATACCCATGGGCAATACGTTCACCAAACAGTGATTGTGCCGCCCCGATTTTATCCACGTGCACATAGAAATTATCACCACTGAGGCAAGCAAAATTAGCAATATCGGCCTCCGTCACCGTACGCCTTGCTGTGAGCAACGTATCGCCTATCACTAAGTCTTCAAAATGTTTTCGAAATGGATGAACAACATCAGTTACCATCTCCGCACCACGGATCCACTGCTGGCTAATCGCGGTTAACATCGATGGGCTCCCCTGAATGGCTGTGCGCTGCATATAATGCTTCACCGCTCTCAATCCACCCAGTTCTTCACCGCCACCTGCACGCCCAGGCCCACCATGCACTAGTAGAGGTAGTGGTGAGCCGTGTCCTGTTGATTCTGCCGACGATGCCTCATTTAATACCAACATGCGTCCATGTGCGCGTGCACTTGCTCGGATCACTGATTGAGCGACCTGTGCATCCGCTGTCACTAATGTGCCCGCCAAGCTACCGCCCCCGAGAATGGCAAGTTGCACCGCTTGTTCAAGGCTTTCATAACTCATTAACGTCGCAACAGGGCCAAATGCTTCAGTTTCATGGACGGCCGAAGATTTAAATGGCTCTGCGCAGTACAATAATGTCGGTGGATAAAAGGCACCGTTTTGGCTATCAGCACCGATGACCGCTAATTGTTCAAACTGCCCACCACAGAGTACTTCACAGCCATTGTTTCGTAGATAATCCACTTTCGTCTGCACATCTTGGCGCTGTTCTAAATTAATCAACGCCCCCATGCGTACCCCATCAACTGCGGGGTCACCAACTGTCGTCGCCGATAACCGTTTAAGCAGTGCTTGTTTAACATTGTCTAACTGATTTTTCGGTACAATAATACGACGAATGGCCGTGCATTTTTGCCCTGCCTTTGCGGTCATTTCACCGGTCACTTCTTTAATAAACAATGCAAATTCAGGCTGTTCTGGCTGCACATCATTCCCTAAGATCGCACAGTTCAGTGAGTCGGCTTCCATGGTGAAAGGCACTGATTTTTCTATGATACGCGGATGGGATTTAAGTTTTTGCCCTGTGGAGGCTGACCCTGTGAACGTGACGACATCCTCAAAATCAAGGTGATCAAACATATCCCCGACGCCACCACAAATCAGCTGAATAGCCCCCGCAGGTACCAAACCACTGTCGACCATCAGCTTGACCATCGCTTGGGTGACTTGAGCCGATGCTGTCGCAGGCTTGATAATGGCAGGCATACCCGCTAGCCATGTAGGTGCCAGTTTCTCTAGCATTCCCCAACAAGGAAAATTAAAAGCATTGATATGCAGCGCCACGCCACGGCGAGAGGTCAAAATATGATGGCCAATAAATTGCCCCTGCTTAGACAAAGGAACCGTGTCACCTTCAGGCCAAATGGTGTCATCGGGGAGCTCTCTACTTGCCAAACCTGAATAGGCAAATAACGTCCCAATACCCCCTTCAATATCCACCCAGCTATCTGCTTTTGTTGCCCCTGTTTGCGCTGAAATCGCATAGAGTTCCGCCTTATGCTCCAACAAATACTTGGCCACCGCTTTAAGCATCTGCCCCCGTTGCTGGAATGACATAGCAGATAGCGCCTCCCCTCCAACTTCTCGCCCATAGGCCAGACTGTCAGATAAAGGAAGCCCCTCGGTTGTCACCGCGTATAAAGCCTGATTAGTAAGTGCATGATAGATCGCCCGCTCTTTACCATTACCCTGTACCCACTTCCCCATAATGTAACTTGTTAAATGCTGCATATCTCACTCCAGAAATAAAGGAAATAAACAAAACCAATATTTAAATATGTATCATAAAAATAATCATAGATGCTAATTTAAATTTAACAAATTAAAAACAAATTTGCATAAATCGAAGTTCCCACTCAAATCCATACAAAAAACAATGAATATATATTATTGATTTTATTCTATTTACAATAAAACCTTGTGAAGTACCTCGCAGAATCAAGTTAATGAACATTGATCTTTATGTTAAATATTCCTAGCATCAATGTTAAATATAAATGATTCATTATTTTAAATTAAAAAATATTTTTCGAATCACTTAATGGAAAAATCAATGAACGAGAAAAATCAGGCTAACTTCGAGGCCAAAATCGAAGCGGATATTTCCATCGAGCCCAAAGACTGGATGCCCGATGCCTATCGGCAGAACCTTATTCGCCAGATCGGCCAACATGCCCACTCCGAAGTCGTGGGAATGCTCCCGGAAGCCAATTGGCTCACCCGCGCACCGACGCTGCGCCGTAAAGCTATTTTACTCGCCAAAATTCAAGATGAGGCTGGCCATGGCCTTTATCTATACAGCGCAGCAGAAACCCTTGGCTGTTCTCGCCAAGATATCTACCAAAAGCTGCTTGATGAAAAAATGAAGTATTCCTCGATATTTAATTACCCCACGTTGAGTTGGGCTGATGTAGGCGTAGTTGGCTGGTTAGTCGATGGAGCCGCGATTGTGAACCAAGTCGCGCTATGCCGTGCATCCTACGGCCCTTATGCACGTGCAATGGTGAAAATTTGTAAAGAAGAAAGTTTCCACCAACGCCAAGGTTATGAAGCCGTGATGGCCCTAGCAGAAGGCACTGAAGCACAAAAGGCGATGTTACAAGATGCAATAAATCGCTTCTGGTGGCCTGTTCTCACCATGTTTGGCCCGAATGACTCCGATTCTCCGCACAGTGCACAAAGTATGGCGTGGAAAATCAAACGCTTTAGTAATGACGAACTCCGTCAAAAATTTATCGATAACACTGTGCCCCAAGTCGAAGCACTCGGTATGACCATTCCTGATCCTGATCTCATGTGGGATGACGAGCTGGGTCACTACCGCTTCGGGGAAATTGATTGGGCAGAGTTTTACCAAGTGATTAAAGGTAACGGCATTTGTAACCATGAGCGCCTGGGTGCAAAGCGTAAAGGCTGGGAAGACGGAGCATGGGTACGCGAAGGTGCCATGGCACATAGTCGCAAACAAAAGTCCATAAAATCCGCAGCGTAGTTTACTGACCAATGCTCAGAAAAGGAAAATACCATGAATAACCAAGATTGGCCTTTATATGAAGTTTTTATTCGCAGTAAACAAGGTTTGGCTCACCGCCATGTCGGAAGCTTACATGCCGCAGACGACCAAATGGCGCTAGAAAACGCCCGTGATGCCTACACTAGACGCAGCGAAGGTTGCTCGATTTGGGTCGTCAAAGCTGCCCATTTAATTGCATCGCAGCCTGAAGATAAAAGCACATTCTTTGACCCTGCGGACACCAAGGTTTACCGCCATCCAACTTTTTACACCATCCCTGATGGCATTAAAAACATGTAAGGAGCACCTCATGAATCATCAAGAACAGCTCCATCATTACGCATTACGGCTCGGTGACTCGCCATTAATTCTTGCACAACGTCTGTGTGAGTGGTGTGGGCATGCACCTGAAATCGAAATTGATCTCGCACTCTCTAATATTGGCCTGGATTTACTGGGGCAAGCACGCAATTTTTTAAGCTACGCCGCCCAGCTAAAAGGCACCGATTATGATGAAGATAAGCTGGCCTTTTTACGTGATGAACGAGAATTCAGCAATCTATTACTCGCTGAACAGCCAAATAACGGCTTTGATGACACACTGGTACGCCAATTTTTTATGGACGCTTATCACGTTCCACTCTACCAAGCCCTGATCCATAGCCGCGATGAACAACTTTCGGCTATTGCAGAAAAATCCCTCAAAGAGGCAATTTACCACCTGCGCTTTAGCCGTAATTGGATGATCCGTTTAGGGGATGGTACAGAGGAAAGTCATCGACGAATGCAAGATTCTGTTAATGCATTATGGCGCTTTACTGGTGAACTTTTTCACGCAGATAACATTGAAATTGCCCTCAGCGAAGCGGGTTTTGCCGTTGATCCTCGTTCTTTGAAAGACACATGGTTAAACACCATCAATGAAACCTTTGATGAAGCCACGCTTAGCGTACCTGAGAAAGACGCTTATCGTTTAGGGGGTAAGCAAGGCAGCCATACTGAACATCTCGGCCTGCTGTTAACGCAATTGCAATTTATGCAACGCACTTACCCAAATAGCCAGTGGTGATGCTATGGAACAGAGACTGCAATTCAACGAGCTTCAATCACCCCAAGTTCATCAGATCTGGCAACAGCTGCACCAAATTTCCGATCCTGAGCTGCCTGCACTCTCTATTACTGATCTTGGCATGATCCGCAAAGTGCTTCCAGATAACCAGGGTTGGAAAGTCATTTTTACACCGACCTATTCGGGTTGCCCTGCAACCGAATTTTTAATCAATGAAATTAAAACGGTTTTGGGCAATGCGGGTTTTGAACAGGTTGATATTGAAGTCATGTTAGCTCCTGCTTGGACCACCGATTGGATGAGCCAAGATGCCAAAAGGCGCTTACGTGAATTTGGTATTGCGCCGCCACAAGGCACTTCTTGCGAGCACCCTGAGCACAAGGGAGCCATTCGTTGTCCACGCTGTGATAGCGAACAGACTGAAAAAATTAGCGAATTCGGTTCAACCGCATGCAAAGCATTGTATAAGTGCGCCGAATGCTTAGAGCCATTTGATTACTTTAAATGTATTTAGGGGCACTCATATGACTGTATTTCATCGTTTAAGTATTGCTGCCATTGAGCGCGACACCCCTGACGCCGTTGCGGTGACGTTCGATATTCCTGATGCCTTACGCGAACAATATCGTTACCGTCCAGGGCAGCATCTCACCTTAAAAGCCTTAATTAATGGTGAAAATTTGCGCCGCTGCTACTCCATTTGTAGTTCACCTGACGAAGAGACACTAAAAATTGGCGTAAAAGCCATTTATGAAGGACGCTTTTCTAATTTTATCAACCAACAACTGAATGTCGGCGATAGTCTCGATGTAATGATCCCACAAGGGCAGTTTGGCTACCAGCCTGAAACGCATACCCATGCACACTACCTTGCCGTTGCTGCGGGCTCTGGGATCACCCCACTGCTTTCAATCATTAAAGCCACATTGCAAACAGAGCTTAAAAGCCATTTTGTGTTGATTTATGGTAATCGTAATAGCCGTTCTGTGATGTTTAAAGAGAGTATTTCAGACTTAAAAAACCGCTTTGCTGAGCGTTTCCAAGTGCTTTATCTGTTTAGCCAAGAGCTTCAAGACAGTGAACTCCTTAGCGGGCGTATTAGCCAGCAACAGCTTTTGGCATTAGGTAACACACTATTAAATTTTAAACAATTTGACCACGCGTTTATCTGCGGCCCTGAAAGTATGATGGATGAGGTGCATGACACCCTCGTGAGTTACGGCATACCAAAAGAATTCGTACACACTGAGCGTTTCAACACATCAGGAGCAAAATTTAAACCCACTGCCGCCAAGTCCAATGAAACTCGCCAAGTCAGTATTCACCTTGATGGTCGCACTTTGAATATCAGCATGGACAGTCAAGATGACAGCATTTTGGATGCGGCATTACGCCAAGGCGCTGACCTGCCATATGCCTGTAAAGGGGGCGTGTGTGCAACCTGTAAATGCAAATTGCGTTCAGGAGAAGTGGAAATGGGCGTCAATTACAGTCTTGAACCAGACCAGATTGCCGATGGTTACATCCTGAGTTGCCAAGCCTGGCCAAAGGGTGATGGCGTTGTTTTAGACTTTGACGTATAGGAAGCGCAATGAAAAACCCCTGGATTTTATCTCAGCAAAATCAGCGTGTTCTTACTCTAACGTTGAATCGCCCCGAAGTGCGTAACGCGCTTAGCACCCAATGCCTTGAGTTGCTGGTACAACATCTTGAATCCGCTGATAACAATGAGGAAATCGGTGCGATAGTCATCGCTGGCAACCCGCGTTTCTTCGCTGCTGGCGCGGATCTTAAAGAGCTACAACAGCAAACTGTCGCTAACGCGATAACGGATAAACGCCCTCAAGTATGGCGTCGTTTATCCATGATATCAAAGCCAATTATCGCTGCCACCAATGGGTATGCACTCGGGGCAGGCTTCGAGCTACTACTCGCCAGTGACATGGTGATTGCAGGGGAATCCGCCCGTTTTGGGTTACCCGAAATTACCCTCGGTTTAATGCCTGGAGCGGGCGGTACACAGCGTTTGATCCGCGCTGTAGGCAAATCTTTAGCGATGCAAATGGTGCTGACAGGGGAACCGATTAGTGCCAAACACGCACTCCAAGTGGGCTTAATCAGTGAAATTTGCGTTGACGATTTAGTGGTCGAACGTGCTCAACGACTTGCACAACGCATTACAGAGCATGCGCCTTTAGCCGTGCGTGCGGCAAAGGCAGCCTTAGTCCACGCCCAAGATAACCACCTTACTGAGGGACTAAAACTAGAGCGCCAATATTTTGTGGCCTTAGCAGGCACGCAAGATCGGCAAGAAGGGATCGCAGCCTTCTTTGAAAAACGCCCACCTCAGTTTACAGGACAATAACCATGACAAACGAAGCGATGATCCTCACCGCACTGGAAAATGGGGTTCTTACGGTAACCTTAAACCGCCCTGATAGGCTCAATAGTTTCAATGATGAAATGCATCGTCAGTTGAGTGATGCCATCAAAATTGCAGAACGTGACGACACGGTGCGTTGCTTAGTGATCACAGGGGCTGGCCGTGGTTTTTGTGCAGGTCAAGATCTCAACGATCGTAATGTCAACGTCGGTAGCGAAGCGCCTGATCTCGGTTTTTCTGTAGAAACCTATTATAACCCACTGATCCGCCGTCTTACGGCCTTACCAAAACCCATTATTTGCGCAGTCAATGGTGTCGCGGCAGGCGCTGGTGCAGCTATCGCATTAGCTGGAGATATTGTTATCGCCGCCAAAAGTGCCAGTTTTATTCAGTCATTTTGCCGCCTGGGTTTAGTTCCCGATTCAGGGGGAAGCTGGTTTTTGCCCCAGCTAGCTGGGCACGCCAGAGCGATGGGCATGGCATTATTGGGGGACAAAATCAGCGCAGAGCAAGCATTGCAATGGGGAATGATTTGGCAAGTTACTGAAAATGAAGCACTCACAGACACTGTTCAGCAACTAGCTCAACACCTTGCGACACAACCTACCTACGGTCTCGGCCTAATCAAAAAAGCCATTTACTGCGCAGCAACCAATACCCTAGATGAACAACTAGACCTTGAGCGCGATTTGCAGCGTTTAGGTGGACGTAGCGAAGATTACCGCGAAGGGGTAAGTGCTTTTTTAAACAAACGCGAACCGCAGTTTAAGGGGCGATAACCATGACACTCCCTACAACTTCTACCATCACGACAATTGCGGTTATCGGCGCTGGCACTATGGGTATTGGTATTGCGCAGGTAGCTGCCACCGCAGGGCTTACCGTTTTACTGTTTGATATTAACCAAGATGTATTAACCCGTTCATTAGACACGATGACGCAACGCTTACGTAAACGTGTGGAACAAGGAAAGGCTGAGTCAAAAACGATAGAAACACTGATCACTAACATTCATGTCGCTCAACACTTGTCTGAGTTGTCTAGTGCCCAACTTGTCATAGAAGCTGTTGCAGAAAAATTAGCAATAAAACAGTCTATCTTCGGTGAACTTGAAGGCATTTGTCATAAATCAACAATATTTGCGAGTAACACATCGTCATTGTCGATTACAGCGATTGGTTGCCAATTGAAATACCCTGAACGGCTTGCTGGCTTACACTTTTTTAACCCAGCTCCCGTGATGAAATTGGTTGAGGTGATTCGTGGCCTAGAAACATCACCTGAAGTTATTGAACAATTGAAAGCATTGACTCTCTCATGGGGTAAGGTACCCGTTATTTGCCGCTCAACACCTGGGTTTATTGTCAATCGCGTAGCAAGGCCTTTTTATGCAGAGACCTTACGCGCCCTCGAAGAGCAAGTGGGCTCCCCAGCCACGTTAGATAGTGTGCTGCGGGATGCAGGAGGCTTTGCAATGGGGCCATTGCAACTCACTGATCTCATTGGCCATGACGTCAACTATGCTGTGACTGAATCCGTATTTCAGGCCTTCGGTTATGACCCACGCTTTCAAACCTCATTAATGCAATTGGAATTAGTGCAAGCAGGGCATTTTGGTCGAAAATCAAAACAAGGTTTCTATCATTATGATGATAATAAACCACAACCCACTGCGTCATTTGCCGCAAAAGTTCATCTTAACCACCCCCAAACTGTAAAAGTTGGTGGCGATTGGCAGATATTTCCTGAGTTTGCGCAGCTTTTATCTGAAAATGGGATCTCACTCGAAGGATTAGCACAACAGCCAAATCAATCTCCCACCCTCCTTGTTAATGACGTTATGATTATGTTAACAAATGGTGAATTGGCATCATTTCATGCACAGCGATCAGGGCAGGCGGTGGTTTTATTTGATTTATCGGCAAATTATCTTTCCGCAAGCGCCATCACGCTCACCTGCGCAACGCAAAACAATACGCAACAAAACCAACACGCGATCGCCTTTTTTCAGTCTCTTGGGAAAAACGTGATTGTACTACCTGATTACCCTGCGCTGTTAACGATGAGAACGGTTGCGATGTTATGTAATGAAGCACTCGATGTCGTGAATAAAGGGGTTGCTACTGTACAAGATACCGATAATGCCATGCGCTTTGGGGTGAATTATCCCAAAGGCCCATTAACTTGGGGAGCTCAACTCGGTTGGCCGCGTATGTTATCGGTACTTGAGCAACTTGCGCAGTTTTATGGGGATAGCCGTTATCGTCCCAACCCATTACTTAGGCAGTTAGCTGCAGGTTATCAGTCTTTATCTTTCAAGGAGTTGCTATGATTTCTGTGCCGAATATCACGACTGCTCAACAATCCGCTCATATTATGTATCGTGATGATGCATGTGCAAAGGCAATGGGTATGTCGATTGAGAAAGTCGAAGATGGCTTTGCGCAATTAAAAATGCCAATCACTGCAAATATGCTTAATGGCCATAAGACCTGCCATGGTGGGCAACTCTTTAGCCTTGCCGATACCGCATTTGCCTACGCCTGTAATAGCCAAGGGTATGCTGCTGTTGCGTCTATGTGTTCCATTGATTTCATCCGTCCAGGCTTTGAAGGGGATTTACTCACTGCCACCGCAAAAGTGAAATATCAAGGTAAACGTAACGGGCTCTATGACGTCGAAATAACTAACCAAGATGGCAAAACACTTGCCTTATTCCAAGGGCGCTCTCATCGTTTAGGGCACCGCTTAGAGGAGGCTTGCCATGATTGATGCGTATATTTGTGATGGTGTGCGTACTCCGATAGGCCGTTATGGTGGTGCTCTTTCTTCCCTGCGTCCTGACGATCTCGCGACTTTACCCTTAAAAGCATTAATGGCAAGGAACCCGCAGTTAGATTGGTCACTGACTGATGACATTATTTTAGGTTGCGCAAACCAAGCGGGTGAAGACAACCGTAACGTGGCTCGCATGGCGGGTTTGCTGTCTGGCTTGCCCATTTCGGTTTCAGGCACAACTATTAACCGCTTATGCGGTTCTGGGCTAGATGCAATCGCGCTTGCCGCGAGAAGTATTAAAGCAGGTGAATCAGGGTTAATGATTGCAGGGGGCGTTGAGTCAATGAGCCGCGCACCGTTTGTTATGGGGAAACAAGAATCTGCTTTCTCACGCCAAGCCCAAGTCTTTGATACTACAATCGGTTGGCGGTTCATCAACCCATTAATGGAACAACAATGCGGTACTGATTCCATGCCTGAAACGGCTGAAAATGTGGCAGAAACCTACCAGATCAACCGTGCAGACCAAGATGCATTTGCACTACGCAGCCAGCAGCGCACTGAACGGGCTAAAGTTAACGGTATATTTGCGCAAGAAATTGTCCCTGTCACCATTAAACAACGCAAAAATGAAATCGTGGTCACTGAAGATGAACATCCTCGTGCAGAAACCACCTTTGAGCAACTGCAAAAGCTGAAAACACCGTTTCGTGAAAATGGCACTGTCACTGCAGGAAACGCCTCTGGCGTAAATGATGGCGCCGCTGCGCTAATTATTGCATCCAAAACAATTGCGAAACAGCAAGGTTTAACCCCACGCGCCCGTATTGTTGCCACTGCTACTTGTGGTGTTGAGCCTCGATTGATGGGGATTGGCCCGCTCCCTGCCTCACAAAAAGTATTGAAAATGGCGGGTTTAACTATCGACCAAATGGATGTTATTGAGCTAAATGAAGCCTTTGCAGCACAAGCTCTCGCCGTATTGAGGGGGTTAGGTTTACCCGATGACGCTTCGCACGTAAACCCCAATGGTGGCGCGATTTCCTTAGGTCACCCATTAGGGATGAGCGGTGCAAGACTCGCCATTGCCGCGATGAATGAACTTCATCGCAAACAAGGTCGCTACGCCCTATGTACCATGTGTATTGGCGTAGGGCAAGGCATCGCCATGATTATCGAACGAGTCTGAAAAAACGCATTCATATCAATAATAACCGCCTGAAATCCGACACCTGCTCAGGCGAAAACCAGCAACGTCATCAACGAAAACTGGTTAACATAATAATTATGAGGAATGGCAATTATGAGCATGATACAAAATAGCATCGACCCAATTGAATTTGCCTCACGTGATGAAATCGAGTCATTACAGTATTCTCGAATGAAGTGGACACTCACTCACGCCTATGAAAATGTACCAATGTACCGTAAAAAGTTTGATGACGCGGGTGTACACCCTGATGATTTTAAACAATTAAGTGATATCGAAAAATTCCCCTATACCACTAAGCAGGATTTACGGGAAAACTACCCATTCAGTACCTTCGCCGTCCCTATGGATCAAATCATTCGTATTCATGCCTCTTCAGGTACCACTGGGCGTCCAACCGTTGTCGGCTACACACAACGTGATATTGATAATTGGGCGGATTTGATTGCACGCAGTTTACGCTCTGCGGGGACAGTACGTGGCGATAAAGTCCATGTAGCTTATGGTTATGGCTTGTTTACAGGTGGCTTAGGGGCGCATTACGGTGCTGAGCGCCTTGGTGCCGCCGTTATTCCAATGTCAGGTGGGCAAACAGAAAAACAAGCACAATTAATTGCCGATTTTAAGCCTGATGTCATTATGGTGACGCCATCCTATTGCCTAAGTATTATTGATGAACTTGAGAAAATCATGGGTGGTGATGCTAGTAAGTGCTCACTTAGATTAGGCGTATTCGGTGCTGAGCCTTGGACAGAATCTCTACGCACTGAAATCGAAACTCGCCTTGGTATCAAAGCATTAGATATCTACGGATTATCAGAGGTGATGGGGCCTGGTGTTGCTATGGAGTGTGCTGACTCAGGTTCTAGCGGCCCAACTATCTGGGAAGACCACTTTTACCCTGAAATTATTTCCCCCGAAACCCTCAAAACATTAGGGGATGGTGAACATGGTGAGTTAGTGTTTACTACTCTGACAAAAGAGGCAATGCCTGTAATTCGTTATCGTACGCGGGATTTAACCCACCTAATGAAGGGCGTCAATCGCAACATGCGTCGAATTGGCAAAATCACGGGTCGTTCTGATGACATGATGATCATTCGCGGCGTAAATGTGTTCCCTTCTCAAATTGAAGAACAAATTATGCAGTTCAAAGAACTCTCACCGCACTATCAGCTCGAAATCGGTCGCCAAGGCAATATGGATAACTTATCAGTCCGCGTTGAGCTCAAACACCCAGAGCAACTCACTTACGATGAGCGCTGTAATATCTGCCATCATTTAAAACACCGTATCAAATCCATGGTTGGGATCAGCACGCGGATCAGTATCGTGAATTGTGGTGATATTCCACGTTCACAAGGTAAAGCCGAGCGGGTCATTGATACCCGAATTGCAATTTAATCAACGAATTAAGGCATATTAAGAATGGGTTACCTAATATGCCATCCTAATGCAACACGCTTTAATAAAAAACGATACGAGACAATATTCACTTTTATGTCTACTATTCAGGAAGAATTCTGATACAAAAAATTTATGGATGAAACATAAATGAATACCAAGCTCGACCAATTTATTCAACATGCTATCGCCAGTCAGCCCATTAGTGGTACGTCGCTCATTAGTTCCTTATACGGTGATGCACTACATCACCGAGGAGGCGAGGTTTGGTTAGGTAGCCTAACTAAATTATTAGAACCCATGGGGTTTACTGACCGCTTTGTGCGTACCTCTGTTTTCCGCTTACAAAAAGAGGGGTGGTTAGATGTCGAAAAAATTGGCCGACGCAGCTACTACCGAATCTCAGCCCGTGGGCAAAGTCGGTTTCGGCGGGCAGAGCAAAAAATTTACCTCGCAGAGCAACCTGATTGGGATGGAAAGTGGGACTTATTGTTATTAGAAGCGGCAGATAAAGAAGAAAAAGTTCGATTAAAAAAAGAGCTTAGCTGGCTAGGATTCGGGCAGTTTAATACATCCTTAATGGCAGCACCAAGTTGTGCACAAAGTGATGTACCAGCGTTATTAAATGAGCTCAATGCGACTGAGCAAGCCATTTATTTTCATGCAGACTACCCCTATAGCCGCTCAGAAAAAAACCTGAAAGACCTCGTGTCTCAGGCATGGTCTTTGCAAGATATTTCAGAGCATTATCACCAATTTATTTCCTTATTCAGGCCATTGGCCTTGTTACTCAAGGATAATGCAGGAACACACATCAGCCCTGAGCATTGTTTTCAGTTACGGCTGCTTTTAATTCACTTTTATCGTCGCGTCACGCTCAAAGACCCGCTATTGCCTGACGAACTTTTACCGCCTCAATGGGAAGGGCATATTGCGCGTCATTTGTGCACCAATATTTATCAACGTATCGACCAAGCTGCAACGCAATATGTTTCAGAAAATAGCGAAACGACAGTGGGTGAGCTTCCTCAACCTTCCAGTGCCTATTATCGGCGTTTTGGTGGGGTACTGAGGGAAATCGCCGCCTAAATTAACCGTTAAGGAGCCCTTATGCCTTTTTATCAAATCGATGGTATCACGCCTGTTGTTAGTCCAGATAGTTTTGTCCACCCCACTGCGGTCGTTATTGGTGATGTCGTAATTGGTAAAAATGTTTATATTGGCCCTAATGCCAGCTTACGGGGCGATTTTGGGCGGTTAATTATTAAAGATGGGGCTAACGTGCAAGATAATTGCGTGATGCATGGGTTCCCACAGTTCGACACCATTATTGAAGAAGATGGGCATATCGGACACGGGGCTATCTTGCATGGCTGCCATATCAAACGTAATGCTTTAGTTGGGATGAATAGCGTGATTATGGATGGTGCGGTGATTGGGGAAAATTCGATTGTTGGCGCATGTGCATTTGTTAAAGCGGAGGCCATATTTGCACAAAATAGCCTAATCGTGGGTACCCCAGCAAAAGTGTTACGAACACTATCAGAAAAGGAAATTGAGTGGAAAAGTAACGGTACCAAAGACTACCAGAACCTCGTTACTCGCTGTTTAAATACATTAAAAGAAATTGAGCCATTAACCGAAATAGAGGCCAACCGCCCTGTACTTCAGTTTGATAATATTATCCCAAAATCTCAGCTATAAAATGATTGGGAAGCCCCACAACAGCGCTTCCCAATCATTGACTATTACTTCGCATTATTACCAAATGGCGGTTTAGCAAACCAAACGGTAATGATCAGCACAATAAATACCCAACCACATAGCCAGAAAATTTCATTCGCCGCGATGATTAACCCTTGGCTAGTAATTTGCTGTGCAATAAAACCTGAAGTTTGCTCTGTGCTTAAGCCATGAGCAGCCATGCCTTGGTACATTGCTAAAGATTCAGGATTATAATCCGTAATAAACTCAGTGAGTTGGCTATGATGCACAGACTCACGGTCGCTCCACATCGTGGTCGTGATTGATGTACCAATTGAGCCAGCGAGCGTTCGGAAAAAGTTTGCCAAACTGGAAGCCGATGCTAGTTTTTCAGGGGGAAGTCCCGATAAGGTCAATGTTGTCAATGGCATAAAGAAACAAGCAACCGCCATGCCCTGCACCAGTTGCGGCCAAACTACCGCGGAGAACCCCATGCTCGGCTCAAAGGTATACGCTCGCCAGAAGAAACAAATGGCATAAAAAACAAAACTAAAGGTCACTATCCAGCGGATATCCAAAAAGTCGGATAATTTTGCCACTGGCGCTGAAAATAAAACAGGTAACAAGCCAATCGGCGCAAGTGCAAGCCCCGCCCACGTTGCGGTATAACCATACACCTCTTGCAGCAATTGAGGTAATAACACTATCGCACCAAAATACGCCATATAGGCCAAACTGACCGAAATAGTGCCAATAGTAAAATTGCGCGATTTAAACAAAGACAGCTCGACAATCGGGTTTTTATCCGTTAGTTCCCAAATCACGAGGAACACTAAAGCGATAGCAGAAACAACGGCTAAAACCACAATCTCATTTGAAGCTAACCACCCCAGCTCTTTCCCTTTATCCAGTAGTACTTGTAAACAACCAACCCCCACGGATAATAACGCCAGGCCAATGACATTGAACGGCACTTTGACCACCGTCGATTCCATTCCTTTAAGGATAATCGAACCCACGATAATGACGAAAATGCCGAGAGGTACGTTCATAAAGAATATCCAACCCCAATGGAAGTTATCACTAATATAACCACCAAAAATGGGGCCAAATACAGGTGCTAAAATGATGGTCATCGACCAAAAAGCCAATGCCATATTCTGCATTTTCGGTGGGTAACACCGCATAATCAAACTTTGGGATAAAGGAATAACAGGCCCTGCAACAGCACCTTGTAAAACGCGATATAAAATCAACATTCCAAGGCTATCCGAGAAGCCACAAAGTAATGAAAATAAAGTAAAAAGTGCCGTCGCCCATAAGAAAACGCGAATTTCACCAAAACGCTTAGCAAGATACCCCGAAATAGCAATCGAAATGGCGTTCGACACCCCAAACGAGGTAATCACCCATGTCCCTTGCGAGACGGAAACACCAAGGTTACCCGCAATTGTCGGGATAGCGACGTTTGCGATGGTGGAGTCGAGCACTTGCATAAAAGTCGCAAGAGATAATGCAATGGTAGCCCAAACTAGCTTCGCACCTTTTAGGGGTTGGATATCTGCCACAATCACTCCTTACGAGCTAGTCCGCATTATCACTGATAATGCTATCGATAATGTGGTCGACATCTGCCAATTTTAGCACTAACACATCACTTTCAAACGCGGGCGTTGTACGCTGAACTTCGGCTAACACAGGGCCATTTTGGTCTTTAATATCAATGGTGACATTCATTGATAAGCCAATACGCAATGGGTGTTTTGCCACCTGCTCAGGGTCAAGCTCTACCCTTACAGGCAAGCGTTGAACCACTTTGATCCAGTTCCCCGTCGCATTTTGCGCGGGCAATAATGAAAATGCGCTTCCTGTTCCCATATCTAAGCCAACTACTGTGCCGTTATACACGATGTCATCACCATAAAAATCACTGTTAAGGGTAACAGGCTGCCCAATGCGTACTTTTTCCAGCTGGGTTTCTTTGAAGTTAGCATCCACCCAAACAGGTTGAACAGGCACAATCGCCATTAAAGAGCTTTGTGGGCTGACTTGGGAACCCACTTGCACATTTCGGCGCGAAACGTAGCCTGTCATTGGGCTTTTAATTTCAGTACGTTGTAAATTGATCCACGCACTGCGCACACTATCAGCGGCTTGCTGAATGGCAGGCTGTTTTCTTAATGAGGTATTGCGCAATAACGCACGGTTTGCGTTGTATTGCTGAATGGAAATATCCAATGCCGCTTGTGCGAGTTGCACTGCTTCTTGGGAATGTTGCAAATCTTCTTTTGAAATTGTTCCGCTGCGCCCAAGTGCAGCACGGCGTTGGTAATCTTTCTGAGCTTGCGCAAGTGAGATACGGTTTTTCTGTATTTGCGCCTGATACTCATCACCGTTGATATAGAGCTCTTTGGTTTTGCGTACCGTGATCGCTAAATCGTGCTTAGCTTGTTCGAATGCCAGTTGAGCGTTGGTTTTATCCAACACCACCAGAACATCCCCTGCTTTCACCAAATCAGTATTTTCAAAATTGACTTGGGTAACATTGCCTGTTGTTTGCGCAATAATAGGGATTTGCAAACCCGAGACATAAGCATCGTCGGTATATTCTTGAAAACGCAAAACTAAAAACCAATACACACCATAGGCTACAAATAATAAAAGAATAATTATTGTCGCAATGGTCATCCATATTGTTCGGCGTTTTTCATTTTTCGTTTTTTGATTATTTGTTTCTGAATGGGTTGATTGACTCATAATAACTCTCAGGGTCTAAAATCAATATTAATCCTCCCCCTATATTCAGGAAGTAAATACAATAAAGCAAGGGCTAATATTTTACAAATAAAACAATCACCATAAAAAATAAATAATTCATTGATAAATATCAAATAAATAAAAAAATAACAACTTATTATAATAGATTCATTTTATGATTAATTTAAATGAAATTAGTCATAATTAGATAACTTTCATTCAATTTGCATAAAATCAATATCAATTAAATATATTGAATACATTAGTTCGATAATAACCCTTCTTTTTTTGATGCATTTTAAATATGACTAAAATATTTAGCGCTCTATCATTCGATTAAATAATAATCTCATCATATCTTGACGTTGAGGAATGATGGCATGGGATATCATCGTATTTTCGGCTATTTCATACGTATAGAGGATTGTATAGTTTTCTGGTGATAAGTATCCTCTATACCTTGAGACACCAATATCTTGAAGATATTCAGGTATTGAACAACACTCTGGAAATGGGGATAAATGTTTCTCGTATTTATCAAGGAGTAAATTAGCCTGTTTTCTCCCGATACCTAATTCCTTTAACGAGCTAATAAACGTTTCTGTATACTTAAAATTAACTATCATCCAATCGTTCCAATCATGGTCGTTTAGAGCCTATCCAATAATTGGCCACGTGAATATAATTTATCTTCTTTACTATCTTTTTCTGAAATAGAAAGTAATTTAAGTAATGCAATTGCCTCATCCTTTTTTTCTATCTTCATAAGATTCAATGACATATGCAGGAATGCCATTTTGAGTTACTAAAATAGGCTCTGATAATTCAAGTCCTGCAGCATGCTTTTTAATATAGCTAATAGCCTCTATTTTCATGGTCTACTCCTAATCAATACGACACTCAAGAACTAAATATAGGCCAGCGGCAATTTTCCAGCAATCTCAATGTTTAAAGCAATAACCGGCACATTGGCCGGCTTTTATTTACCACTGTTTAATATTGCGGTCTTCTTGCGTCACAGAGGTGAGTTTTGCCAATTGCGGTAATAATTTATGTTTTAAATCATCCATCAAACTGTAAATCACCGGCACAAATAACAGACTCAAAATTGTCGAACTCAATAAGCCACCAATCACCGCAATCGCCATTGGTGCCCTAAACCCTGCATCCGCACCGCTGGTTAATACCAAGGGGATCATCCCTGCAATCATAGCAAATGTCGTCATGATAATTGGTCGAATACGCTCCTGACCTGCCTCTATGATTGCTGCTTCTTTTGGCATTCCCGAGCGCTGCTTTTCAAGAATAAACTCCACCAGCAAAATCGAGTTTTTGGTCACAATCCCCATCAGCATCAAAATACCGATAATCACAGGTAAATCGATCATCGCACCATATAAAACAAGGGCGATGATGGCACCGCCAATAGAAAACGGTAGCGCGACAAGTATGGTGATTGGCTGCATAAAGTCCTTAAACAACACAATTAAGATGGCAAAGACTAACAAAATACTCAATACCATTGTGGTACCAAAGCGCTCGAACATATCAATCATATATTCCATATCGCCATATTCCACTTGTGAAACGCTGTGGGGTAATTGTTGGTATTCAGGGAGTTGCACCACAATTTCCAATGCCTCACCAAGTGTTAGCCCTTCTAAATTGGCTTCTATCGACATTTGTCTTTGTCGATTAATCCGCTCGATTTGTGAAGGCCCATCACTGGAGTCGATTTTAGCAACCGATTTTAACGGTACAGCTTGCTCCCCTGTGCTATTCACATATAAATTATTCAGTACATCAATATTATTTTGTTGATGCTCAGGTAAAATAACCTGCACCGCCAATTGCCTATCGGGTAAATTAAATTTGGCACTACGTGAGTTAGCCTCCCCCATGGTCGCAATACGTAATGTATTGGCGATCTCCTCAACATTGACACCCGTTCGGCCAATATCCACTAAATTGGGCTTAACAATTAGCTCTTTACGTAATAGCGGTTTCATGACCTGAACATTTTTCAACCCTTCCACTTTGGCCATGGCATCACGCAGTTTTTGCATTGATGCTTCAAGCTCTTGAGGATCCGTCCCTGTAAACATTAAGGAGAACTCTTTGCCACCATTACTGTTGCTAAAGGTATAACGTGCATCTGTTTTTTCACTTAGCCACTTCCCTATTTCAAGCTCAAATTGCTTTTGTGATAATTCACGTTCACTTGGTTCAACCAAAGTGAGGATCATTTCGCCTTTGTGTTGAGCAACCCCTTCTGAGTCGTCCGCTATCCCTGCCACTGTATAAGTTGAAATAATTTCAGGTCTATCTTTTAACTGTTTTGTTATTTCATTCATTTTTTGCTGCGTTTGCTCAACCGGCGTACCTGGTGGCAGCTCAATATTGATTTGGCTGATACTGATATCACCATCTGGCATAAAACCGACAGGTAACAAGCTAGTCACTGCGACTGAACCAATTAAAAAGCCCCCCGCCAATGCAGATGCTAATTTTCGGTGTTTTAACGTGAGTAATAAAAACCGCGTATAACGCGCTATCCAATTTGGAATTTTTACGCCGTCGTGTGCGCCTTTTTGCGGTAGCAGCACATAAGCCGCCATTAACGGCGTCACCAATCTAGCCACTAACAATGAACAGAGCACAGCCGCTGAAACTGTCACACCAAATGGCACAAAATATTGCCCAACAAACCCCCCAATAAAACTGACAGGCAAGAACACCGCCACAATGGTTAATGTGATTGCCACAATTGCAAAACCGATGGCATCAGATGCTTTTAGTGCCGCTAAATAGGGGCGTTCGCCACGTTCGATATATTTTTGGATATTTTCAATTTCAACAATGGCATCATCTACCAATATCCCAATAACCAATGTCAAAGCCAGCAACGTAATACTGTTCAAGCTGTAATCAAACAGAGCTAATACAAAGAAGGTCGGCAATATCGATAACGGCAATGCCACTGCCGCCACCAACGTTGCACGCCAGCTTTTCAAAAAGAAAAAGACGATAATGACGGTAAGAAAAGCCCCTTCTAATAAGGTCTGAATGGTTAAAAAGAAGCTCGATTCTGTATATTTAACCGTTGAGGAAATCAGGCGAATATCAATATCTGGATTCGCTTTTTGTAATTTTTCGACCGCTTCAGCGACGCCTTGCTCCACCTTGGTATCACTGGAGCCTTTGGCACGATAAACCGCAAAACCCACCACGTCCTGACCATTGAACTGCGAAATAGATTTCACATTCTTATGGCCATCATAAATATTGGCAATTTCGCCTAACCGTACCGATTGCTGATTATCAACGGGTAACATGATGTTTTTAATCTCATCCGCGGTCGATTTTTCACCTAATACGCGGATGGTATGCAGCAACGAGTTATATTTTGAGTTACCACCCGCTGAGTTCTGGTGATTATTTTTCAGTAATTCATTAATACTGGCTATGGAGATTTGCATCGCAGCTAATTTGTTCGCATCGGGTTCAATGCGGATCACGCGTTCGGTATCCCCTAAGCGACTGACTTTTTGCACCCCTGGAACCGTGATCAATTGCTTACTCACAGTGTCATCCACAAACCAAGACAAATCCGCGAGAGATTCAGTTTCCGACGAAACGGCATAACGTAGAATAGCCCCACCCTCGACATCGACGCGGTTAATCAATGGCTCATCTATTGTTTGGGGTAGCTCTCCACGGATTTGCCCCATCTTTTCGCGCACATCATTGGTAGCCACGTGGGCATCGACACTAAGATCGAATTCGATAGTCGTGGTCGATGCACCTTCACTAATGGAAGAGGTAATATGGCGAATACCAGGTATTCCAGATACTGCGCGCTCAACCCGCTTTGTTACTGCATTTTCCAGCTCTGTTGGCGAAGAACCATCTTGTGTTACGGTGACAGTGACAATCGGAAACGTCACCACAGGGTTGGCAGTTACAGGTAATTGATTAAAGGAGAATAACCCTGCGATAGTTAATGCCAAAAACATCACTATTGTCGGAATCGGCCGAGTAATGGCCCAAGAAGATAGCTGTAATTTCATTGGCTATCCTTTACAGGCACAATAATGTCATCATCTGATAAAAAAGCTTGTGCATAAGCCACAACATCTAAACTCGGCGCTAATGGTGTTAACACTTCCACTCGCCCTTGCTGAATTTTGCCAATTTGTATTTTTTGTTTCGCCACTTTGCCGTCTGTCACAGTAAAAATATAACGTTCGCCATTGGGTTCTGTACGAATGGCACTATAAGGTAGCGATAGCTGTTCACAGGGTGAATTTCTGTACACCATGGTGCCCGTTTCACCTAGACGCACTTGTTTAGTCGGCTCTGTAAGCGCCACACGGATTTTTCCAAGTTGGGTTAATGCATCTATTTTTGGCGACAAATAACGTAATCTCCCCAATGCTGATTGGTTTTCATCAAGGTTAATCACCACGGGATTACTGCCCACAATGCGAGAAAGTTCGGAAGGGTGAGCTTGCGCTTCAAACTCTAATTCATTATTTTCAATCAACTTAAATAACAAGCTGTTATCTGACAGCGTACCATTCATGGCGTGACGTTCACTGATCACCCCCGAAACAGGGGCAATAATTTTCGATTTGTCTTCTTGGCTTTGTTCACGCATTAACTGGGCTTTGAGTTGGCGCAGCTCTGCACGGCTTGCTGTTAACAATGCGCTCTGTGCGGCTGCTTCTGATTTGGCTTTGCCAAATTCATTCGCCGAAATCACCCCTGTTTTTGCCAGCGGTGATAAGCGTTGCAGCTCTTGTTGAGATTGAGCGCTGAGTGCTTCTTGTTGTTTAATGTATGCCGCAGCTTTATCAATTTCTGCTTTTAATTGATTAACCCCTGCACTTTGGATCGGTGATTCCAACGTCGCGAGCAATTGCCCTTTTTCAACCCATTCCCCTTCTTCCACAAACACTGCGGTAACCATTTGCTGTTGCAATGGAGAACCAATCGAAATTTCGTTTTTTGCCACAAATTTGCCAGGAATGCTGACGACATCAACCGCCATCACATTTTTTGGGTTTGTGACGCTTAGGCGAATTTCCTCTGCCTGCATATTCAAGCAGATGAAAAATAATGAAATGGCTAAAAAAATGTGTTTCATAAGTCATAAAATTCCCGAGTAGACGCTCGCGCTACTGTAATTTCGCTTAACCCTAAACTCCATAAACCAAAGTTAAACCTTAATTTTTCGTTAAGCTTGGCAAAAATCATCAAGTGCATTTTTGCCATACGGGAAAATTATTAACTGAGATCAAATATCGACCATAAATTAGCTAGCCAATTATTTATTTCCGATATGTTTTAGTGATACTATTCGCAAACAATATAATTATCATTCTCATTTACATTTGCTAGGGATTACTATGACTAAGCAACATCACTACACACTTGTCGCCGCAGGTATTTGCGCGGCTTTGGCTTCATTTAGTACGACAGCAGCAGAAGATTCAGACAAACTTATCGTCACCGCATCAGGTTATTCACAACAATTACGCGATGCCCCTGCCAGTATTACGGTGATCACCGCCGAACAGTTACAAAACAAACCTGTGCGCGACCTTGCTGATGCGGTTAAAGACGTAGAAGGTGTCAGCATTGTGGGTTCAGCCAATAAACAAGATATTAATATCCGTGGCTTACCCGGTGAATACACCTTAATACTGGTTGATGGCCGTCGCCAAAACAGCCGTGAGTCACGCCCAAATGGCAGCGGTGGTTTTGAAGCGGGCTTTATGCCGCCCGTCGAAGCCATTGAGCGCATTGAAGTGATCCGTGGACCAATGTCTTCCCTGTATGGTTCCGATGCAATGGGTGGTGTTATCAATATCATCACCAAGAAGGTAACTAATGAATGGCACGGTAGCGTAACAACAGGCACGATTATCCAAGAAAACAGTGATAGCGGTAATTCCACCGACGGTAACTTCTATCTGTCAGGCCCACTCGTTAAAGATAAATTAGGCTTGCAGTTATACGGCGGTGGTGATTATCGTCAGGAAGATAAAATTACAGATGGCCACTACAAAAAAGACAACAAAAGTCTCACCGCTAAGCTAAGTTTTACACCAACTGAAAATCAAACCTTCCTTTTAGAAGCAGGTAGAACACTGCAAGAAAGAGAAGAAACCCCGGGCAAATCCCTTGCTGAATATGAAATGCGCGGACAATCAAAACAATATAATAAAAAAACCGAACTCTACAATAACCGAAACCACGCCGCGCTGACTTATAAAGGTGAATGGGATTCGTTTAATACAGAGTTAAGTGTCTATCAAGAAAGTACGAAGAAAAAAACCAAAACAGAAATTAAAGATGCCATCACTAAGCTGACTGAATACCGCTATGAAGACCGTGTACCTGAAATTACTAATACAGTGGTAGATGGTAAAGTTGTTGCGTTCTTACCTGACAACATCTTAACAGTCGGTGGTCAATACCAATACTCAAAACTCAAAGACAGCTCATTGGTTTCAAAAGGAAAATTTGAAAATAGCAGCATGAGTGTCGACCAATCTGCTTTATTCGTTGAAAACGAATTTACTGCAACTGATGACCTCATTCTAACGGGTGGATTACGTTTAGATCACCATGAAACTTACGGTAACCACTGGAACCCTCGCGGTTACGCGGTTTATTATCTAACTGACGAAATCACCATTAAAGGTGGCGTGTCATCTGCATTCCGTGCGCCAACACTACGTGAGGTCAGTAAAGGTTATGGCACTTCTACAGAAGGTGGAAATGGGATTATTTATGGTAATCCAGACCTGAAACCTGAAAAAAGTGTTAGTGAAGAAATCAGCATTGCCTATAACCATGAGTCGGGCTTTGATGCCAGCCTGACCCTATTTAATACTGACTTTAAAAACAAGTTAACCAGCTATAACACTGGCAATCCAGACCCGCTTTCAAACCTAAATCTCTATACTTATGACAATGTCGGTAAGGCAAATGTTAAAGGAGTTGAAATCGCAACAGGTATTCCAATTGCTAAAGACTGGAAATTCAGCGCCAACTACACCTACACTGATTCAGAGCGTAAAAGTGATGATGAAAAACTCGGTAATGGTATTTCACTTAAAGGCTATCCATTGGATAAAACACCAAAACATATGGCTAATGCGAAATTAGATTGGCAGTTTAACGAAGATCTCAATTTGTATACACGTGCACAATATACTGGTGAACAAGTATGGGCAGCACAGCGCAACGGTTCAAAAGTTCCTCGTTACCGTAGCGGCTATACCACCATGGATGTGGGCGCAACTTATCAAGTATTAAAAAATACCAAGTTGAACTTTGCGGTGCTCAATATTGGTAATGAAAAAGGCCCTAAAATTGATAAAGTAGATGGAAACTGGGATGTGGAAGATGGACGCCGTTATTGGGCGAACATTAACGTCAGTTTCTAATTTTAATTTTTGTAGGCTACCTATTCGATACTCTAAATCATTCAAGTTGCATGTAGGCGACAAGAGAAGATATCCCGATGAGCATACAAAAGTATGTGATTCGGGTAGCCGAGCGTAGTCAACAACCATGCAGCTTGAAGGATGACGAGTATATGAACAAATTATTCACCGCTAGCTTATTGCTCTGTATCGCCAGTAATGCCATTGCTCGCCCTAGCCAAAGTATTCCGCCTTTGGATGATAACGTCGCACAATTTTACGATATTAAACAGACGGATATGGCTTATGGCGACCGAGCACTACGCATCTACAGTGCCGTGCCGTATAACGTCACGGCCAAGCGCCCTGTACTGTATATGCTTGATGGAAATGGGTTATATCCAAAAGTCGTCAACCGTGCCGTGGAAACACTCAATAAAGACTCACTACCCATTATTATCGGCATCGGTTACCCCGTTGATGAGGCCTTTCCAAAGGCTTTACGCACCTATGACTATACTCCGCCCGTGTCTGGGGAAGACTTTAGCCATGGTGGGGGAGCACCTGCATTGTACCAGTTTATAAGCCAAACACTGCGCCCTTGGGCTGAACAACAATTTCCTATTGATAAGCAAAAACAAACCTTATTCGGCCATTCATTTGGTGGGTTATTCACCTTAATGGCTTATCAACAAAAACCCGATGATTTTCAGTACTATGTTTCAGCAAGTCCGTCATTGTGGTGGGGGAAAGGTGAAATGGTGCAACTAGCGAAACTCACTGAAAAACAAGCCACAGCACCTATTTTTGTCACTTTGGGTGGCTTAGAAGAGACCCCTGATTTGTCCAAGTTAACGGCAGAACAAGTCCAAAACTACCAAAACCGCAAAAGTTGGATCAGTCCCCGCCAAGTGTGCACTGAAATTCAAACCCATCAGCGAGTATGTGAATTCACTTTATTTGAGGGTAAAAGCCACGGAAGCGTGATCCCCGATGCCATCAATAAAGCGTTGGCGGTTGCCACGCACTAGGGGTTGTTTATCTTTGATGGTCAATTTTCATTTGAATTAAAGCCATTTTAGGCAAGGCGAGAGGGTCGCCGCCTAGTCAATTAGGCAAGGGCCTCTCAACGTAGCATCAAATGAGTGAAACGAGCTTTAATCGAACCCGTAGGGCAGCCTTTAAGCACAGTTTTGAGCACAAATCTCGACTTACACATTCATCCATTTTTGGGATTGTTTTTTGACCTTTTAGTGGTGAAAATCCGTGGCAAAGATAAACACCCCCTACCTACCCACTAATGGGTTTTAGCAGGTCACTGTAAAGATCGGCTAAAACCCCATTTTCCGTGAATGATTTGCGTATCCACTGAGTCACTTGCCCTGTTGCTGAATGCTGTGTGGCTAATAGCATATTAGAATCTTGCCGCGGGTTTTGAATATTTTTGACCACTAATCGGCCACTCTTAGCGTGCTCTTTCACCATATAGTCTGGCAAAAATCCGATCCCCTCGCCCAATATTTGGCACTGGCATTTGGTATTAAAGTCTGGCACCTGTATCGCTTCTTGCCCATGCAGTAACCATCCAACTCGTTTATTTATCGTATCTGCGGTGTCTTCCACCATGATATTGGGATAAAGACGCAACTGGCTTTCAGCAATCGGCTCTGGCATTAATGCGAGTGGGTGTGTTGCCGCAATGGCAAACTGCCAATGAATCGCGCCTATTTCCGTATAATCTATTCCACCGCCATCCATTAATGTCCCCGGTGCGCCAATCGCAATATCTGCATGGTTATTAATAATTGCATCCCATACACCGTTATACACCTCGGTCGTCACAGTAATTTGGCAAGTAGCAAATTGTTTCTTTAATATTTGCAGTAACTTAGCCGTATGGTAAGGGGTATATAAAAGTTGGTTAATACAGATGCGCACCCGCGCTTCAATACCTTGTTCAATAGAATAAATACTTTTTTGAATGGAATGAAAGTTATTCAGTAAGTCCGTTGCCTTACGATAAAAATAATAACCCGCTTCCGTTAATTCAATATTGCGAGTATCACGTATAAACAACGCGACATCCAAATAAGTTTCAATACGCTTAATAGTATAACTCACGGCCGATGTGGTAATACCTAATGCTTCTGCGGCTTTACTGAAGCTCGCAAATTTAGCTGCGGTAGTGTAGGTCAATAAATTTTCTTCAGTAAAAATTGAGTTCATACTCGCCTTCCCAAAGTGTTTTAATTTTAATCAAATTGGCTTTTTATGTGAATATTATTCAATAGATTGAAAACCAGGCTATTTTTCAACCGATTTATTGATAGCTTAACAGAATAATTGCCAAGAAGAAGTGTTTTAATCTCATTTGTCTTAAGCTGTCATTTTAACCACAAAAGCTGAGAGACTATTAATAATCAAAATACTTAATATTATTGAATTAAATACCCAAACCAAGTATTAACATTTACCCTGACCGCGATCAAATTAATCACAAATTTAACAATCATAAAACCTTCAATTTGATGTACGTCACAGAACAGAATAATGACGTCTCACCGTTCTCTATTAATTAAAAATAATCGATAAAAACGAGTAAAAAACAGGCAAAAAACGTCAAAAAAGGATGAAAAATAATGCGTACACGCACAAAAAAGGCTGATTATTGAATTTTATTCAACAATAGAGCCTCCCATTGATGAATTAAATTTAAATGGATTCTTTTTATTAATCGCAATTGGTATGCTCTAACCATCATAAATAATCTTTAAATTGTCTTTATCTATGTTGGCAATATCAATAAGCCAACCTAAGGGGAAAATAATGACCGCCAGCACACTTTCTCAAGAATTTTTAACCGCTGCTGAAAAAGGGCAATTAGATTTATTAAAAGGTTGCCTTGAAAAAGGTGTGGATATCAACACAACCAACCGCCAAGGCCGTACCGCTATTGTGAATGCAAGTCTCAATAAACATTATGAATGTGTTTCTTTTCTAATTAATGCAGGCGCAGACATCGATAAACAAGACCAAACATGTTTTAACCCATTTTTATTAAGCTGCTTGAATAACGACTTAACATTATTACGCCTAGTGTTACCGGCAAAACCAAATTTAGATTTATTAACACGTTTTGGTGGTGTGGGGATCACGCCAGCAAGTGAAAAAGGCCACGTTGAGATAGTCCGTGAACTGCTCGAAAAAACAGAAATTAACGTCAACCACACCAACTTTGTGGGCTGGACTCCGCTCCTTGAAGCTATCGTCTTAAATGACGGTGGCGAGAAGCAACAGCAAATCGTTAAGCTGCTATTAGAACATGGTGCAAACCCGCATATGACGGATAAATATGGCAAAAAACCGTTAGAACTTGCACGTGAGAAAGGCTATCACGAAATTGCTGAACTACTGGTTGCCGCGGGCGCGTAACTAAACCATATACTCTAAATAATTCAAATTGCATGTAGGCGACAAGCGAAGATAGTTCGATGAGCATACATAAGTATATGATTCGGCTAGCTCAGTGCAGTCAACACCCATGCAACTTGAAGTATGACGAGTAGAGATAAGGAGGCATGTGAACGCATCCATATCCCATCGGCAAATATTATACGGGCTCACGGCTGATAACCATTTTCTCAACCTTTTACATCAGCCGCAGTCTTTAGGAAAAGTAGAGCAGGTATTCAATAAAGCGATTAATTTTACGGTAGAGAATACCCTTTATTCATTACTTTGCTCTTCGTTAGATAATGCACCAAATAGTTGCCGATTAATAAATACTGACTTTTCTCTTTTAAAATTAAAAGCAGGAGACCCTATTTATCTCTCAAATAAAGAATGGAATATTGGTGAAAATTACACAATTTCGTTTTCTTTATGTAAACACTGGCAACCATTAAAAATTAATTTTGATTCTAAAAAATTAATTAACGAAAACTATTTGTTATATATAACAAACCAAATTAAAAGTTTAGATTTTATTTTACAGGATAACTCAAGCTCTCTATTTAATTATCAGGGAGATAACTTATTTTATCTAACCGTATCAAAACAATTGGTTCAATTACGTCTAAATCTAATTGAATCATTAATTAACAAAGACCAACAAAGTATTACCAAGGTTATTAAGCAATTTGTTGGGTTAGGTATTGGGCTTACGCCTTCTGGTGATGATTATTTAGTTGGGTTAATGGCATTTTTGTTATTAAAAGGTCACCCTGCTTGCACTTTATTCCCTGCTTTTTATCAAGGGATAACACAAAGCAAAAGCCAAACGACCCCCATTAGCGCCATCACGTTAGAAAAGGCCTTAAACCAAGAATATCGCGAAAACATGCAGCAATTAATTCAATCATTAGTTGATGCGCAAGAGACAAATATTTATCCACAATTTTTAGAGATTTTAAATATCGGGTCGAGTTCAGGCAGCGACATGCTATTTGGCCTTCGCGACGCTTTGTATCTCACTCACTATTTCGGAGAAAGACATGTCGACTAAAGTTGTCATAAAGAAAAATACCTATTTTGATTCCGTGTCACTGATGTCTATTTCGACTAAAGCCAATCAGCTCGATAATGTTGAGCAAGCTTTTGTCGCGATGGCAACGGAGATGAATAAAGGTGTTCTGCGTAATTTAGGGTTATTAACTGCTGAGTTAGAAGAAGCCAAAAATGGCGATTTAATGATTGTGATTAAAGGGCCAAGTGATGAAGCCAACGATGCAACATTAATTGCTATCGAAGAATTATTTAATAAGAAAAATCAAGGTGGCGGATCCCATGAAGCAAAATACGCCACTATCAATTCCGCGAAAACACACATTCCAGATGCCAACTTAGCGGTGATTTCTGTCAATGGGCAATTTGCTGCTCGTGAAGCGCGTATTGCGTTAGAAAATGACCTTAACGTCATGTTGTTCTCAGATAACGTCTCCATTGAAGATGAATTGGCTCTGAAACAACTTGCCAGTAAAAAAGGCTTATTAATGATGGGCCCTGACTGCGGAACCGCGATTATCAATGGCACCGCACTGTGCTTTGGTAACAATGTACGCCGTGGCAGTATTGGGATTATTGGTGCGTCGGGTACAGGTAGCCAAGAGCTGAGCGTGCGTATCCATGAGTTCGGCGCTGGCGTCTCTCAATTAATCGGTACAGGCGGTCGCGATTTAAGTGAAAAAATCGGCGGTATCATGATGATTGATGCCCTGAAGATGCTTGATGCGGATGAAGAAACGAAAGTTATCGCGTTAATTTCTAAGCCACCAGCACCAGCGGTTGCAAAAAAAGTGCTGGAGCAAGCTGAAAAATGCCATAAACCCGTTGTTGTCTGTTTCTTAGGTAGCCAGCCACTACCAGAAGATAAACCAGGACTAACCTTTGCACAAGGCACCAAAGAGGCGGCACTGAAAGCGGTTCTGCTAACAGGGATTCGTAAAGAAGATTTAGACCTGCACCCACTGAACCTGCCATTAATCGATGAAGTACGAGCTAAACTCAAACCTGAGCAAAAATACATTCGCGGCCTGTTCTGTGGCGGTACACTGTGTGATGAAGCCATGTTTGCGGCTCTGGAAAAATATGACGATGTTTACAGCAATATCCAGCCAAACCCTGAATATCGCTTAAAAGATTTAAACAAAAGTATTGCCCACACGTTCCTCGACTTTGGTGATGATGACTTTACCAATGGTAAACCACACCCAATGATCGACCCAACAAACCGTATTGAGCGTTTACTGCAAGAAGCCCGCGACCCAGAAGTTGGCGTCATCATGATGGACTTTGTCCTTGGCTTTGGTTCTCACGAAGACCCTGTTGGCGTAATGATTGACGCTATCAAAGAAGCCAAAAATATCGTCAAGAAAGATGGCCGTGAATTAGAAATTTTAGGATATGTGCTAGGTACAGACCAAGACACACCAAATATGGATGCACAGGTCAAAATGCTGACTGATGCAGGCGTGATTTGGGCAAGCAGCAGCACCAATACTGGGTTATTAGGACGTGAGTTTGTGTGGAAAGGGGAGAATGCATAATGACGACATTATTTAAGCAACCATTAAGTGTCATCAATGTGGGTATTGAGATGTTCAGTGATGACCTGAAAAAACAACATGTTCCAGTGACGCATTTAACATGGACACCACCTGGACAAGGCAACGTTGCGGTTATTCGCGCTCTCGACCAAATCGAAGGAAATGCCGCGCTGCAAGAAAAAATTGAAGCCGCTAACGCACAAGCTCTTGAACGTATTATTCAGTCCCAACCTGTATTAATCGGCTACGACCAAGCGATTAACGTTGTGCCAGGGATGACAAAAAACACCATTTTACACGCAGGCCCGCCAGTGGAATGGAAAGACATGTGCGGCGCAATGAAAGGTGCGGTAACAGGTGCTCTGGTCTTTGAAGGCCTTGCGAAAGATTTAGCGGATGCTGAGCGAGTTGCGGCATCAGGTGAGATTATTTTCTCTCCGTGCCATGAGCACGATTGTGTGGGCTCCATGGCTGGAGTGACGTCTGCATCGATGTTTATGCATATCGTTGAAAACAAGACTTATGGTAACCGCGCATTCACGAACCTGAGTGAGCAAATGGCCAAAATTCTGCGCATGGGTGCAAACGACCAAAGCGTGATTGACCGCTTAAATTGGATGCGTGATGTCTTGGGCCCAATGCTACGCGACGCCATGAAAATTGTTGGTGAAATTGACCTGCGTTTGATGTTAGCACAAGCGCTGCATATGGGGGATGAGTGTCATAACCGTAATAACGCGGGCACTACATTGCTCATTCAAGCGCTAACCACTGGGATTATCCAAACCGATTTCTCTGTCGCACAGCAAAAAGACGTGTTTGATTTCGTCGCAAGCAGTGATTATTTCTCAGGCCCAACATGGATGGCCATGTGTAAAGCGTCAATGGATGCGGCACACGGCATTGAGTACAGCACTGTGGTCACGACGATGGCGCGTAACGGTTATGAGTTTGGCTTGCGTATCAGTGGCTTACCAGGTCATTGGTTTACAGGCCCTTCACAGCAAGTTATCGGCCCAATGTTCGCAGGTTATAAACCTGAAGATTCGGGCTTAGATATTGGTGACTCAGCAATCACTGAAACCTATGGTATCGGCGGCTTCGCAATGGCAACGGCCCCCGCAATCGTCGCATTAGTCGGCGGTACAGTAGAAGAAGCGGTGGATTTCTCTCGTCAAATGCGCGAAATCACATTAGGCGAAAACCCGAATGTGACTATCCCATTACTCGGCTTTATGGGGATCCCAACCGCCATTGATATTACGAAAGTTTCAGCTAGCGGTATTTTACCTGTCATCAATACAGCAATTGCCCATAAAGATGCAGGTATCGGCATGATTGGCGCAGGTATCGTTCACCCGCCGTTTGATTGCTTTGAAAAAGCCATGTTGGCCTACGCACAGAAATACGCTTAGTTTCCAGTAATAAAAAATAACGCCCGACTAAAGTCGGGCAATAATAAAACATCAATACCCAAGTTATTAGCATACCAAAGTGAAATAAAACCAACTCAGTTGCGACTTAAAATAAGTAAGCTATTACCCAAAGTAATTTAAGTTGCAACAAGGCGGCAAGCAAGGATATCTCAGGGAGCATACATCAGTATGTGACCTGAGTAGCCGAGAGCAGCCAACGCAGTTGCAGCTTAAAGTATGAAGGGTAATGACGGGTATACAGGGGAATACTTAAAATGAGTATACTTAACATCAAATGGAAACGTGGGGATTTAGCCGCCTATTTTGGCCTAATGACCAATAACTTAACCAACCTCCTCACCATGATGGGCTTATTAATTTTCGTCGTTGGGATCCCATCCGAAATTGTTTACGGCCGCATCGCTCCCGCTTTTGGCTTCGCTGTTTTACTCGCCAGCATCAGTTATGCCTACTTTGGTCAGCAAATGATCAAACAAACGGGTCGTAATGATGTGACCGCACTGCCTTCTGGCCCAAGTGCGCCGTCCATCTTCACCGTGACGTTCTTAGTTATTATGCCCGTGTACCAAACCACGCAGAATGCCGAGTTTGCCATTCAAATCGCCTTGGTTTGGTGTTTTGTAGAATCGATGATTTTAGTCGGTGGTTCATTCTTAGGTGAAACCATCCGTAAGATGATCCCACGTACCGTGCTGTTATCTTGTTTGTCTGGCTTAGGTTTACTGCTTCTGGCGATGAACCCAATGCTGCAAGCATTTGAAGCACCGACCGTTTCTTTTGTGGTTTTACTGTTAATCTTCATTAACTGGTTCGGTAAAAAGCCTATCTTTGCTCGCGTTCCAACAGGTTTGCTGCTGTTGATCGCAGGTACCGTATTGGCATGGGTTTCTGGCTTACAAAGTGCCGAAGCAATTAAAGATTCTATGGCGTCATTTGGTTTTAACCCTCCTGGTATCCACATTGATAGCTTCTTCCAAGGCTTACCACACGCGCTGCCATACTTAGCATCTGCGGTACCATTGGGCTTAGCAAACTATATCTTTGACCTTGAAAACATTGAAAGTGCGCACGCCGCAGGTGATGAATACAACACACGTAAAGTCATGTTAGCGAACGGTTTATCTTCCACAGTTGGTTGCTTTATGGGTAACCCATTCCCTGTCACTGTTTACGTGGGCCACGCAGGTTGGAAAGCAATGGGCGCAAGCGTGGGCTATACCTTAGCATCCGGTATCACCATGTTTATCGTGCCATTATTCGGTATTGGTGCATTTATGTTAGCTATCATCCCAATGACCGCTATCGTGCCAATTCTGGTGTTTATTGGGGTTGTTACTGCTAACCAGGTGGTGCGAGAAACGCCAAAAGTGGAAGTCCCTGTCATCTTTATCTGTTTGTTCCCATGGATTGCCAACTGGGCGCTTACCATGGTGAACAGTGTGATGGGAGCTGCAGGCACCTCTGCAAGTGCGATTGGTACTGAAGTTCTATTACATAAAGGCGTTTATTACCAAGGACTTGTTCATTTAGGTAACGGCGCACCATTAGCGAGTATGTTGTGGGGTTGTATTGCTATCTTCGCCATCCTCAATCAACCATTACGTGGTGCGATTGCCGCAGCTGCAGGTGCAATATTAGTATTCTTTGGAATTATTCACTCCCCAGCGGTAGGAATTGCAACGGGTTCAACCTTGATGTTTGTTTACGCTTACCTCATGATGGCGGCTTTATTTGTACTCAAGCATTTTTTAGATAGCCGTAAATCGGTTGAAGAACAACAAGCTGAAAAGTCTGAGAAGCTCAGCAAGTCAGTGTAATGCAGCCAACCTTGCCTAGTAGGTGTGCGCTGTACACCTACTATCCGAACTCTCTGTATCAGGAAATATTAACAATGAAAGAACTCGTGGTTGTTGCCATCGGGGGCAACAGTATTATCAAAGATAACAACAGCCAGTCTATCGAAGCTCAAGAAAAAGCCGTCCAAGAAGTCGCACACCATATTAGTGACATGCTTGAAGGTGACTACAACATTGTTTTGACTCATGGAAATGGACCTCAAGTTGGGCTGGATTTACGTCGTGCTGAAATCGCCCACGAAACCGAAGGCTTACCATTAACACCGCTCGCTAACTGCGTTGCAGACACACAAGGTGGGATCGGTTATTTAGTTCAGCAAGCACTCACTAACGTCCTTGCAAAGCGCCATAATCGCCAAGCGATAACGGTTGTCACGCAAGTGGAAGTGGATAAAAACGACCCGAACTTTAGTGCACCAACAAAGCCAATCGGTGCATTCTTCACGCAAGAACAAGCCAACGAACTGCAACAAACCAACCCAACGTGGCATTTTGTGGAAGACTCTGGCCGCGGTTACCGCCGTGTTGTTGCCTCTCCAGAACCAAAGCGAGTGATTGAATCAAAAGCCATACGCACCTTAACAGAGCACGATTATGTGGTCGTTGCTGCTGGCGGAGGGGGTATTCCTGTTATTGATAATGGAAATGGTGGATACAAAAGCGTTGATGCGGTAATTGATAAAGACTTATCAACCACATTGCTCGCCAAAGAACTGAATGCCGATATTTTGATTATCACCACAGGTGTCGAAAAGGTATGCATACACTTCGGTAAACCAGAGCAAAAAACCCTCGGAGAAACGTCCACCAGCGATATGCAACGCTATATGGAAGAAGGCCATTTCCCTGCAGGTAGTATGTTGCCAAAAATTGAAGCAAGCCTGTCGTTTATTGCCAACGGCGGCAAGCGTGTAATTATCACTACCCCTGAAAAATTACCTGAGGCCTTACGCGGCGAAACAGGTACCCACATCGTTAAAGGGTAAATGTTAGATTCGCAGATCTTCTTATCAAGATCCGCGAATGTCTTATCCGTCTCGCAGTTTAATAATCTCCCAGATCGTTTGAACATGATCTGGGCGGTTAAGTGCCATCCCAAAAAGGAGTTTCTATGACAGCAGAAAGACCATCCGGCAGAAGAGAGTTCCTATCCACAGGTGCAAAAGTGGCTGCCGCTTGCACCTTGTTTGGCGCGATGTCGAGTATCGCCAATGCACAAAACGAACCCGCTGGGCAATCCGCTATTTCAAGTATCACCGACAAGCACTACTATCTCGATGATGTGTTACTGGAAACAGGGTTTAACTTCCGTGATTCAACAGTAATCGGCACGAAAACAGCCTTACAAACCATTGAAATCGATCAGGGCAAAATTGTTGCGGTTTTACCGAATAAACAACATACCAATAGCGCCTTAAATACCTATAGCGCACAAGGCAAACTAATGTTGCCTGCGTTTCGCGATATGCATATTCACCTCGATAAAACCTTCTACGGTGGCCCATGGCAAGCCCCTGCATCTCGTGAAGGTAAAACAATTATGGATATGATCGCACTTGAGCAAAAAATGTTGCCCGAGTTGCAACCTTTCACCGAAGAAAGAGCGCACGCGCTGATCAACTTGATCCAATCCCAAGGATCCACCATTGCACGCAGCCACTGCAATATCGAACCTGTTTCTGGATTGAAAAATTTAGAAGCGCTACAAAAAGTACTGGGCGAACATCAACAAGATTTGACCTGCGAAATTGTCGCGTTCCCGCAACATGGGTTATTACTCTCTAAATCAGTGCCATTAATGCGTGAAGCCATGCAAGCAGGCGCTCATTACGTCGGTGGCTTAGACCCAACCAATGTCGATGGCGCGATGGAAAAATCCCTTGATGCTATGTTCCAAATCGCCTTGGATTACAATAAAGGCGTGGATATTCATCTACATGAAACCAGCCCAGCAGGTTTTGCTGCTATCGAGTATATGATTAAAACTGTGGATGAAAACCGCAGCTTACGTGGAAAAGTCACCATCAGCCATGCCTTTGCACTGGCAACATTAAGCCCTGAACAAGCTGAAAAAACGGCAAAGCAGCTAGCAGAACAACAAATCACCATTGCCTCAACCGTACCGATTGGCACACTGCATATGCCACTGAAAACACTCAATAAAAATGGTGTATTTGTGATGACTGGAACAGATAGCGTGGTTGACCATTGGTCGCCATTTGGCCTTGGGGATATGCTGGAAAAAGCCAATTTATACGCACAGCTTTATACCCGCCCTGACGAACTTTCGTTATCACGTTCACTGGCAATCGCGACTGGCAATATTCTGCCGCTAGATGAAAAAGGAACGCAGGTGTGGCCTGCAAAAGGGGATGATGCAAGTTTTGTGTTGGTTGATGCGTCTTGCTCCGCAGAAGCCGTTGCACGTATTTCACCAAGACATGCAAGCTTCCATAAAGGTAACCTTGCCCATGGTGTTATGCAAAAATCGGTTGCATAACACTCATGCAAAGTAGCGCCGATCGGCGCTATGAGGTTGTTGACAAAGCAGGATAAAAGCGTGGTTTTTCCTGCTTTGTGTTATCAGCCGAAAATCAATGAATTGATTTTCCTCGTCTATTTTCAAAACCAA